>NZ_JCBANG010000022.1:0-77909 GCF_059760905.1 Achromobacter sp. 1011811831 | reverse complement strand
TTGCCGAACGACTCCAACAGCTCAGGGGGAATAGCCGGCAGATCCGCCAGCTTGGACTTCGGGGTGCGAGGCATACATACTCCTTGGACGTATGTTATGCCTTGAACACGAAATTAATGACAGGCCCGGTTTTGCGGGTTGATCCTTACCCAAAATGTAGTGCCGATCCAAATTAGAGAAATTCGCGCCTATATCGGGTCAATGTCGGCCAGCCTTTGCTTTCTTTGATGCCATAAGCAATCGAGCCAGCATCAGGTGGTGCTGGCTCGACCAGGATGGATCGGTTAGTGAATGGGCTTTTGCTCCATTGCGAAATGAGCCCCCGGTAGCGGTTCATCAAGCGTAGCCCCCACAACATCTCCAACGTAATCACAAAGGCTCTCAATCCCGCCAAGCAGGTTGGACACAATCCACGGATCCAATGGCGGGGTTCCAGTGCCATCCGGCTCATTAGCACTATTCCCAACAATCCGGCTTATCGCCCATATTCCCTGGCAAGTCCGTTCGATCTTCCGAAGATCAGCAAGCCGAACCACGCCAAACTCCGGATCATCCGGCGTGGCCCAGCGGTCAAGAGTCAAAGGGTGATCGTTCATCAGTCGCTCCAGTATTGACGCAATAGGAAGAGAGAGGCCGCCATTGCAGCGGCCATGTCGTCTGTCTTTTCCAGCTGTCAACCTGGGCGATCCTGGTGGGATTGCGGAGCCAGTATCAGCTCCAGCGGGCATCGGAATCAAGCGTGATGAGTGCCAAATCGAGCACGCGGCGGTCCCATCCTGATCCCGGCACAAGCCAGCGCTCAAAAAAACAAAAGGACCGCAAGCGGTCCTTTACCCATCCAATCACAGCCCCCCAGCCTCACCCCTCAGCCAGGAAAAACCTTTCCTTCAACTCCTGCAACCCAATCCTCTCCAGCATCTCCCGCAGCCGTTCCGCCGGCTTTCTTCTCGGCAGATCCTTGTACTGCGCGATGATCAGCTCGTTCTTCATCGAATGCTCCCACCCGACCAGCTCGGTTACGCTGACCTGATACCCGTGCGCTTCCAGTTGCAAGCAGCGCAGCACATTGGTGATCTGGCTCCCGAACTCTCGCGTATGCAGCGGATGCCGCCAGATTTCCGCCAGCGGATCGGCCAGGGCCTTGGCCTTGTTCTTGCGTAGCACCGACGCCACTTCCGCCTGGCAGCAGGGCACGACCACGATGTACCTGGCCTTTTTCTCCAGCGCGAAACGGATCGCGTCGTCGGTGGCGGTGTTGCAGGCGTGCAGGGCGGTGACCACGTCGATGGACGGGGGCAGTTTGTCGGAGGTGATGGATTCGGCCACCGACAGGTTCAGGAAGGACATGCCGCCAAAGCCCAGGCGCCGGGCCAGTTCTTCCGACGACTGCACCAGCTCTTCGCGGGTTTCGATGCCGTAGATGTGCGAGCCTTGCTGTTGCGCCTGGGGCTGTTCCTTGAAGAACAGGTCATACAGGATGAAGCCCAGGTACGACTTGCCCGCGCCGTGGTCGGCCAGGGTGACGGCGCCGCGTTGCGCCTGCACGTCTTTCAGCAGCGGTTCGATGAACTGGAACAGGTGGTAGACCTGCTTGAGCTTGCGGCGGCTGTCCTGGTTCATCTTGCCGTCGCGGGTCAGGATGTGCAGGGCCTTGAGCAGTTCGATCGACTGGCCGGGGCGGATGTCGTGGTTTTTTTCAGGCATGGGGCAAGGCAATGCGCCCCGCTGGGAGCGAGGCGCGGGGGAAGGCGGAAAGTGGCAGTTTAACGCTTCCACGGGGTGGCCGCGTGGTGGGGGAGGCGGTAGGCGGGGGATGGCCGCGCTGGCGGCGGCGATGGATTCCGGGGGCGGTTTTGTTGAGCAAGTCAGCGGATGAATTGCTGGAAATCGGCGGCGGGGAATCGTCCGAATTCACGCCAATCCGCGTCGCGGGTGGGAAATTTGCCCGTAGTCTTGCCGCTTTGCCGCCGCGCGGATCCCGGGCCGATCGGGCTTGCGAGCCGCGCGGCGGGTGTTAGCGGCCCGATGGCCAAGGAGTCCTTGAATGCAACGTTCCATGCTGATCCTGTCCTTGGCGCTGTGCGCCATTCCTTACGCGGCGCAAGCAGAGACTTGCAAATCGACCACCGAGAGCGAGATCGCGGATCAGTTCGAACGCTGGAACGACATGCTCAAGACGGGCAATCCGGACAAGGTGGTGTCCATGTACGAGGACGACGCGGTGCTGCTGCCCACGATGTCCAACACGCCCCGGCTGACGCGGGACGCCAAGCGCGATTATTTCGTGCACTTCATGGAGAAGCATCCGGTGGGCAGCATCAACAGCCGGGCGGTGCGCATCGGTTGCAACGATGCCATCGCCAGCGGGCTGTACACCTTCAAGTTCGAAGACGGCCGTTCGGTGGCCGCGCGCTATACCTATACCTACGCGTGGAACGGACAGGACTGGCGCATCACCAGCCATCATTCCTCGGCGATGCCGGAGCATTGAGCGGCGGCCGGCGGCGGCGCGCAGGCTTGCCAGCCCGCCGCCGCCGTGGCGGTTTGGCATGCCGCCACGGTCACGTGCGCGGTCGTCGATGTCCGGCGGCACGGCGCCGGACACGACGGATGGGATGCCCGGCGCGCAAGGCGCCGGAACCCCGCATGATCAGGCGGTCGCGTAGACCGGCTCGCCCAGGTTCAGCATCAGACGATTGGCCCAGGCGAAGATCGCGTCCGAATGCAGCAGGTCCAGGATCTCGCCGTCGTTCAGGCCGGCGTCTTTCAGGGCCTGGATGCTGTCGGCGTTGACCGATGCCGGCGCGTCGGTGAGCTGGATCGAGAACGCGCCGATGGCGAGCTCGCGCGCGGTGGTGCCGGCGGTGGCCGGGTTCTCGAACACCTGGGCGATGACGTCGTTGCGCTTGGCCAGCTGTTCGAAGCGCTGGGCATGGACCGACGCGCAATACACGCAGCCATTCACCCGCGACACCACGGTCGCGCCCAGCTCGCGCTCGGCGCGCGACATGCCGCCGGGGGCGTACATGATGGCGTTGAAGGCGGTGGAGCGCTGGCGCAGGATCTCGGGCTGGTGCACCAGGAAGCGGTAGTAGTCCGAGACCTTGGCCTTGGGATGGCTTTCTTCCAGGATGGCGATCTGTTCGGGCGTGGCCTGTTCCAGGTCGACCACGTCCAGCCAGGCCTTCCATTCCAGCGATTCATTGGTGAAGCCGTGCAGCCTGATGGCGTCGCCGGGCGCGGTGGCGGCGGTGTTGGCCGGATGCGGCGCGGGCGGCGTGACGGCGGCGCGGCCGGGCCGGCTGGCCTGGGCCTGCATCGCCTTCAGGCCGGCCACCAGCCGCACCTGGTACGACAGGAAGGCCACCAGCTGCGACAGCGTGACCACGGCGGGCGTGGACACGCCGGCGGCGGGCAGGGTCTTGAGCGCGGCCTCGTCGCCCTCGACGGGCTTCTCGATCAGTTTGCGCGTGAATTCCAGGATGGCGGCCAGGCGCGGGTCGGCGGCGTCCGCCGGCTTGCCGGTTTCGGCGAGCTGGATGTCGGCGGCGCTGGCGCCGGCGTCGGTTGCGCGCTGGCGGTAGTGCGCGGCCAGCTCGGGCGCGGGCGTCAGGCGCGCGGCATACAGCGCGACCAGCAGGCGCTCGGCCAGCGTCAGGCCGGGCAGGGCCGGGTCGAACAGCGCGTCATAGCTGCCCTGGGTGGCGGCGGCGACCTTGTCGCGTTGATGGCGCACGGTGTAGGTGGCGGCGTCGGATTTCAGGCCGACGAGTTGGTCCACCAGATCCTGGGCGGCGTCGTAGACGATGGGTTGTTGTGCCATGGAATGAGTCTCCGAGTGTGTCGTTCAGCCGGCGCGGCCGGGCTGGTCGGTGGCGCCGGCGCGGGCTTGCGGCGCGGCGGCGCCGCGCGCCTGCACCGCCGCGTCCAGGAACGTCAGCACGCCTTCCCAGGATTCCTGGTCGGCGCGGGCGTTGTCCTTGGGATTGCCGCCGCTGGTGCTGATCTTGCCGGACACGGGGTGGGCATAGACCAGCTGGGTGGTGGGCACGTAGGGGAACAGGATGGAGTGGCCGCCGTTCTCGTAATCCAGCCACCGGACGGGATAGGGATGGTTCACTTGCGCCAGCTTGTCCCGCACCATCTTCGAGTACAGGCTGGACGGCCAGGAGCCGTCGTCGGTGGCGGACAGCAGCATGACCGGGCCCTGGATGTCCTCGACCTTGATGCGGGCGCGGGCCACGGCGTCGGGGTCTTGCAGGGCGGTGAGGATGGCTTTCTCGTGCCGGTGCGGCGAGGGGCCTTCGTCGAACGGCGCCCAGGTGGCGGTGCGATTGTTTTCCCAGACGTGGGGCAGGGGCTTGCCGCCCAGCAGCCAGGTCGGGCCTTCGCGGCCGATCCTGGGGTCGCAGGCGTTCTGGCCGCTATGGACCACGGCGCCGGGCACATAGGCGACCACGGCCGACACTTCCGTGGGGAAGGTGGCGCCCAGCAGCAGCACCAGCTCGCCGCCGCGCGACTGGCCGCTGATGGCGACGAAGTCGTGCTTGGGCTGCACTTTCTGGCGCAGCCAGCGCAGGCCGGTCTGGAAGTATTCCAGCGGGGTGTTGGAGATGTAGTCCGACAGGCCCGGCGCCTTGAAATAGGCCAGCGCGAAGGCGGCGTAGCCGCGCGAGGCATACAGCGCGGCGCGCGGTTCGTTGATGCCGCCGCCGGAACCGTTCAGGATCAGCACGGCGGGATGCGAGCCGGGCGTGGCGCCGGGCGGCAGGTACAGCGTGCCGACCAGGCCGTGCTCGCGCACGTCCTGGCGCGTCACGCCCTCGGCGGCCAGGCGCTGCGTGAACTGGCCCTGGACCTGGGCGCCGGCGGCGCGCGCGACGATCTCGGTGACCAGCGGCTCGGCGACGGGGTGGTTGAAGTGCTCGCGGCTGGGCGAGTCCACGGGGGACTGCGACCAGATCAGGCCCATGGGCGAGACGCCGGCGTAGTCGCCCGAGACGGGCGCGTCGCGCGTCAGGTCCACGCTGCCGTCCTCGGCCGCGACGAAGGCGGCTTGGCTTTGCCACAGCACGCCGTTGCGGCGGGTGAGCGCGGTGATCTCGACGGTCTGGCCGGGCGCGACGTGCTCGACGCGGATGCCGCGCGGCACGTCGATGAGCGCGTCGGCGGGCTGGATGCTCAGGGTGGGAACCATGTCGCCTGCCTTATTTGCCCGAGTCCTTGGTCACCATCATGGCGGCGGTGCGGTCGCTGGTCATGGGGGTGACTTTCAGGCCCTTCTTGGCGGCCCAGATGTTCTTGTAGTGGAACAGCGGGATGATGCCCACGTCGTCGGCCACCAGCTTGACCGAGTCGCGCAGGATGGCTTCACGCTTGGCCACGTCGAATTCCGAGGTGGATTGTTCCAGCGCGGCGTCGACCTTGGGGTTGCTGTAGTGGCCCCAGTTGGACGCGCCCAGGCCCTTCTTGGCATCGACGGTCGCCAGGATGTTGACCAGCGCGTAGCTGGCTTCGCCGGTGCCGTTGCCCCAGGCCAGCATGCTCATGGCGAACTCGTTCTTGTTGGCGCGGCCCGAGTACACGGCCCACGGCACCACTTCCACCTGCGTCTTGACGCCCACGCGGGTCCAGAACTGCGCCACCGCCTGGGCCGTTTCCGGGCCTTGCGGGTAGCGGTCGTTGGGCACGTGCATGGTCAGCTTGAAGCCTTCGGGAAAGCCCGCCTCGGCCAGCAGCTTCTTGGCCTGGGCCACGTCGTTGGGGATGTCCTTGACGTCCGGGTTGTAGCCGAAGGTGCCCTTGGGCATCCACTGGTTGGCCTCGGTGGCGGCGCCCTGCAGGATGCGGTCGGCGATGGCCTTGCGGTTGATGGCCAGGTTCAGCGCCTGGCGCACGCGCACGTCCAGCAGCGGGTTCTTGTCCAGCGGCTTGCCGGCGTTGTCGGTGATGTACGGGCTGGACGCGGGATTGAAGCTGGGCTGCAGCAGCATGACGCGCAGGCCGTCATAGGGATAGACCGAGACGTTGGGGGCCTTTTGCAGCTTGGCCAGGTCGGACACAGACACCTTGTCGATCACGTCCACGTCGCCGGCCAGCAGCGCGGCGGTGCGGGCGGCGGCGTTGTTGATGTAGCGGTAGTTGACCTGGTCCCAGATCTGCTTGTCGCCCCAGTAGCCGTCGTTGCGCGCCATGACGACGCGGTCGCCGGGGGTGTAGGACACGAACTTGTAGGGACCGGTGCCGACCATGGCCTTGCCCGAGTTGTAGTCCTCGGTGCTGGACTTCTCGCCCACGTGCTTGCTGACCACGTGCACCGAGGCCAGGTTCAGCGGCAGGTCGGGATTGGGAGCCTTGGTCTTGACGATCAGGGTCAGCGGATCCTTGGCGCTCATCGAGTCGATGGTGCGCAGGTAGCCTGCGTAGGTGGCCACGCTGCCGGGCACGGCGCGGGCGCGGGTGTAGGAGTAGATCAGGTCGTCGGCCGTGAAGGGCGTGCCGTCCTGCCACTTCACGCCTTCGCGCAGCTTGAATTCCCAGGTCTTGTCGTCCAGGGGCTTCCAGCTGACGGCCAGGCCGGGTTGCAGCTTGTTCCACTTGTTCTCGATCAGCAGGTCCCAGAAGTGCAGGGCCACCGAGCGGTCGCCGGCGTGGTTGTTCAGCTGCGGATCCAGCGAGGACAGCGGGTCGGCGAAGCCGATGGACAGCTTGTCGGCCGAGGCGGCGGCGGACGCGCCCAGGAGGGCGGCGGCCAGGGTGGAGAGGATCAGGCGTTTCATGTTCGGGGTCCTTGGTGAGGGGGAACGGCAGGGGCTGGCGCCATGCCAGCCGCTTGCGATCAGTGCATGTCGTTCAAATGACAGGCGGAATGGTGGTGGATGGCGATTCCCTTCAATGTGGGAACCTCGGTCTTGCAGCGCGGCATCGCATGCGGGCAGCGCGGATGGAAATGGCAGCCGTCGGGTGGGTTGAGCGGGCTGGGGATCTCGCCCTTGATGGCGGTGTAGACCTTGCGCCGCGACTTCAGGTCGGGGATTTCGGCCAGCAGCGCCTGGGTGTAGGGATGGTTGGGGCGCTGGAACACCTCTTCCACGGTGGCGGTCTCGACCACGCGGCCCAGGTACATGATGACCACGCGGTCCGACAGGTGTTCGACCACGCCCAGGTCGTGGCTGATGAACAGGTAGGTCAGGCCCAGGTCCTCGCGCAGGTCCATGAACAGGTTCAGGATCTGCGCCTGGATCGATACGTCCAGCGCGGCCACGGCCTCGTCGCAGACCAGCATGGACGGCTGCACCGCCAGCGCGCGGGCGATGCCGATGCGCTGGCGCTGGCCGCCGCTGAACTGGTGCGGATAGCGCTGGCGCAGGGCCGGGTCCAGGCCGGCGCGCTGCAGCTGGGCGCTGACGTAGTCGTCGAACTCGCCCCGGCCGACCAGGCCGTGGATGCGCGCGGCCTCGCCCACGATCTCGTCCACGCGCAGGCGCGGGTTGAGGCTGGCGTAGGGGTCCTGGAAGATCATCTGGACTTTCAGGCGGGCCTGGTGTGCCTGCGTCGGCGTCATGTCGGCGGGGCGCAGGCCGTTGATGCGGACCTCGCCGCCGGACGGCGTGAGCAGGCCGGCCGCGACGCGGCCCAGCGTGGACTTGCCGCAGCCGGACTCGCCGACCAGGCCGACCACTTCGCCGGGGCGCACGATCAGGTCCACGCCGTCCACGGCGCGGGTTACGGCGGGCGGCCTGGACAGGCCGGCGCGCTGCAGCAGGCGGCCGGCGGCGCCCACGTGGCGTTCGCCGAAGCGCTTGCTGACGTTGCGCAGCTCGATCAGGGGCGTGGCGTCGCCCTGCGTCGCCGTGGCGTCCCGCGCGTCGCGCGCCGGCTTGCCCGTGGCATCGCGCCGCGCTTCGTCCGTTTGGCGTTCGGTGCCGCTCATGCCGCCACCTCCCGGATCTGGATGGTGGGGTGGAAGCAGCGCACGCGGTGGCCGGGCAGGGCCTCGCTGATGAGGGGCGTGCGGATACAGGCGGCGCTGGCGCGCGCGCAGCGCGTGGCGAAGGCGCAGCCTATGGGCAGGTTGAGCAGGTTGGGCGTCATGCCGGGAATCTGGCGCAGCCGCTGGCCGCGACGGTTGTTGCTGGGCAGGCTGTCGATCAGGCCCACGGTGTAGGGATGCTGCGGACGGTCCAGCACGTCGTCGACCGTGCCGTGCTCGACGATGCGGCCGGCGTACATCACGGCCACTTCGTCGGCCAGGCCGGCCACCACGGACAGGTCGTGGGTGATCCAGATCAGGCTGGTGCCGTGCTGCTGCGCGAGCTTCTGCACCTCGGACAGGATCTGCGCCTGGATGGTGACGTCCAGCGCGGTGGTGGGTTCGTCGGCGATGATCAGGTCGGGCCGGTGCAGCATGGCGATGGCGATGGCCACGCGTTGGCGCATGCCGCCGGACAATTGATGCGGGTAGGCCAGCAGTCGTTCTTCGGGGCTGGGGATGCCCATCATGCCGAGCGTGTCGCGGGCCAGTTCGCGCGCCTGGGCGCGGCTGACCTTGCTGTGGGCGCGCACGGTCTCGATCATCTGCGCGTCCACCCGCAGCACGGGGTTCAGCGTCATCATCGGATCCTGGAAGATCATGGCGATGCGGTTGCCCTGCAGCTTGCGCAGCTCGCGCGGCGCCAGCTGCGTCAGGTCGCGGCCCTGGAACAGGACCTGTCCGCCGACCACGCGGCCCGGCGCGTCGACCAGCCCCATGATGGAAAAGCCGGTGACGGACTTGCCCGAGCCGGATTCGCCGACCAGGCCCAGGATCTTGCCGCGTTCCAGCGTGAAGGACACGCCGTCCACGGCGGGCAGCGTGCCCGCGCGGGTGAAGAAGTGGGTGCGCAGGTCGCGCACTTCCAGCGTCGCGGGCGCGGCGGCCGGGCGCGAGGCCGCGTCTTGGTGGGCGGCGCTCATTTGTGGTTCCTCGGGTTCAGCACGTCGCGCAGGCGGTCGCCCACCAGGTTGATCGCCACGATGGTGATCAGGAGCGCGATGCCGGGATAGAAGCTGATCCAGTATTCGCCGGACAGCATGGTCTGGAAGCCGTTCGAGATCAGCAGGCCCAGCGACGGCTCGGTCACCGGCACGCCCAGGCCCAGGAAGCTGAGCGTGGCTTCCAGCGTGATGGCGCGCGCGATCTGCAGGGTGCCGATGACGATCAGCGGCGGCAGGCAGTTGGGCAGGATGTGCTTCAACATGATGCGCCAGTCCGGGATGTCCAGGCAGCGGGCCGCTTCCACGTATTCGCGGCGGCGCTCGACCAGGGCCTGGCCGCGCGCGGTGCGCGCGTAGTAGGCCCATTCCAGGATCACCAGCGTCAGCACCACGTTGCCCACGCCCTTGCCCAGGTAGGCCAGGATCATCATGGCCACCAGGATGGACGGGAAGGACAGGATCAGGTCCACCAGCCGCATGATCAGCGCGTCGGTCTTGCCGCCGGCATAGGCGGCCAGCAGGCCCAGCAGCGTGCCGACCACGCCGGCGATCAGCGCCGAGCCCACGCCCACCACCAGGCTGATGCGCAGGCCGTAGAGAATGCCCGACAGCAGGTCGCGGCCCTGGCCGTCGGTGCCCAGCCAGTAGTGGAAGGTGTCCAGGCCGTTCATGCTGCCCGGCGTCAGGCGCGCGTCCAGCACGTCGATCTGCAGCAGGTCATAGGGATTCTGCGGCGCGATCCAGGGCGCCAGCGCGGCGGCCAGGGTCAGCAGCAGCGACACGGCCAGGCCGACGACGGCGGTCTTGGACGACAGGAACTCGGCCAGGTTGCGGCGCCAGGGGGATTCGCGGCGCAGGGCGGGCGTCGGGGTAGGTGTCGATGCCGCGCTCATGCCGAGGCCTCCAGCCGCACCCTCGGGTCCAGCACTTTATAAAGAATGTCCACGATCAGGTTCAGCGTGACGAACAGGCAGACCACCACGATCAGGTAGGCCACGATCACCGGGCGGTCCAGCGCGTTCAGGCTGTCCAGGATCAGCTTGCCGGCGCCGGGCCAGGCGAAGATGCTCTCGGTGACCACGGCGAAGGCGATGGTCGAGCCCAGCTCCAGGCCCAGCACCGTCACCAGCGGGATCATGGTGTTGCGCAGCACGTGCACGCCCACCACGCGAACCGGCGACAGGCCCTTGGCGCGGGCGAACTTGACGTAGTCCTGCGGCAGCACGTCGCGCACGCCGGCGCGCGTCAGGCGGATGACCAGCGAGATCTTGAACAGCGACAGGTTGAAGGCCGGCAGGATCAGGTGACGCCAGCCGTCGGCGGTCAGCCAGGACCACTGGAAGCCCAGGAACTCCACCGTCTGCCCGCGACCGCTGGCCGGCAGCCAGCCCAGCGACACGCTGAAGGTCATGATGAGCATCAGCGCGATCCAGAACGTGGGCAGCGAGAAGCCCACGATGCTGCCCGCCATGATCAGCTTGGAGTACCGGCTGTCCGGATACAGGCCGGCCAGGAGGCCCAGCGGCAGGCCGATCAGCACCGCCAGCAGCATGGCGGCGATGGCCAGCTCGAAGGTCGCCGGCAGGCGCTGGATCACCAGCTCCACGGCCGGGATGTTGTAGACGAAGCTGTTGCCCAGGTTGCCGTGCAGCGCGCCGTTCAGGAAGCCCAGGTATTGCTGCCACAGCGGCTTGTCCAGGCCCAGCTCGGCGATGATGCGGGCGCGGTCCACCTGGTCCACGTCCTGGCCGATCAGGATGTCCACGGGGTTGCCGATGGCGTGCAGGCCGACGAAGACGATCAGCGTCATCAGGAACACCACCACCGCGGCTTGCGCGATGCGGCGCAGCAGCCAGCCGGTCATTTGGCGGTCTCCGTGGCGGCGGTGGCGGGCGTCCATTCGTCGCCGAACACTTCCGGCTCGGCGAAGGCTTCCATGTTGGCGTAGTGCGTGGCCACGTCCTCGCGGTAGAACAGCCCGGCGATGCCTTGCGCCAGGCGCTTGGCGCCCTCGCTGATGGCGGGGATGTCGCCCGATACCGTGCCGTGCGTCAGCGCGGCCGGGTACGAGAAGCAGTGCACGCGGTCCAGGCCGGGACAGGCGCCGGGCGTTTTTTCCTGCAGCTCGAAGGCGGGGCCCAGGTCGGGGGAGTCATGCAGTTCCTGGTCCTCGTCGCCGGCGGCGGGCGTGTAGCGGTCGCCCCAGGCGCGCACGTGCGGGGCCAGCGCGGCGAATTCCGGCCGCACGGTCCAGTCGATGCGAAAGCCCGTCGAGAAGATCAGGAAGTCCAGCGCGAACTCGCCCTTGGGCGTGGCGACGCGGATCTCGTCGTCGACCAGCGCCAGGTCCTGCACGCCGCAGCCCAGGTTGAAGCGGGCGTTCGGGTGGCGCGACACGCGCAGCGTGCTGCCGCGCGGCGGCGGCACCTGGGCGGCGTTGATGTAGTGGCGGATCTTCCACTTCCAGTCGTCGGGCAGGTTCAGGTGGCCATGGGTCAGGCCGGGGTTGCCGGCGCCCTTGCCCTTGTTGATGCGCGGAATGTCGTCGCGGCGGATCAGCAGGTCGACGCTGGCGGCGCCGGCTTCCAGCGCGGTGGCCGCGCTGTCCATGGCGGACGCGCCCGCGCCCACCACGCCGACGCGCTTGCCGGCCAGCGTGGCGTAGTCCATCACGTCGGACGAGTGCGCCCAGCGCGCGCGCGGGATCTTGTGCGCGAAGCCGGGCACGTAGGCGCCGCCCAGGCCGTCGCGGCCGGTGGCCAGCACCACGCGCCGCGCCAGCACCGCGTGGCGGCCGGCGGGGGATTCGATATCGAGCCGGACCAGGCCGTCGGCGCGCGGCAGCACGGCCAGCACGCGGTGTTCGTTGCGCACGTCCAGGCCCAGCACGCGGCGGTACCAGCGCAGGTAGTCCATCCATTGCAGGCGCGGGATCTTGTCCAGTGCGTCCCAGGCCTCCAGCCCGAACTGGGCCTCGAACCAGGCGCGGAAGGTCAGCGCCGGCAGGCCCAGCGCGGGGCCGGTCAGCTGCTTGGGCGAGCGCAGCGTTTCCATGCGTGCGGTGGTGGCCCAGGGGCCTTCATAGCCTTCGGGCGACTGGTCGAAGATGGGCGCGTTCACGCCCAGGTGCGTCAGCGCGGCGGACGCGGCCAGGCCGGCCATGCCGCCGCCGATGATGGCCACGTCCAGCACGGGCTGGCCGTTTTCCAGGCGGGGCGTGACCCAGTTCCTGGCGGGGAGTTCGAGCCAGGACAGATCCTGGCGCAGGCGCGTTTCCAGCGCGGCGAGGCCGGCGGCGGGCTTAGTCATGGCGGGGTGTTTCCGTATTGGGGGCGTCGTCGGCGGCGCGGGCCGGGGCAGGCTCGGCGGCGGCTTCGCCGGGGCCGTCGGGCAGGCTGGGCGCGTCGTCGCCGTAGACCGATTGCAGCAGCGCGCCGTGTTCGCAGGCTTCATGCCGGACGAAGCCGGGCAGCAGCGCGGCGGCGGCCTCGGCCAGCGCGGCGGCGGCGGCCAGGCAGGCGGACGAGGGCGGCTGGGCCTGCGGCGTGATGACGCCGAAGAAAAAGGGTATGTCCAGGTCGATGGAACGGATCGCCACGCCCGGCATGGGCGTGCCGTAGGCGGTGACCGGCTCCAGCACCGACACGCCCAGGCCGGCGCGCACGGCGGCCAGCGCGTTGATGGACGAGTTGGTCTCGATGGTGCCGGCGGCCGGCGCGTTGGCCGCCAGCGCGGCGTCCAGGCGGCGGCGCAGGCGGTAGGGATTGGCCATGGTGATGAGCCGGCGGCCGGCCAGGGCCGACACCGGCACCACGTCGTGCGCGGCCAGCGGATCGTTTTCCGGCAAGGCGACCACGCAGGCGGCCTGGCCGATCCAGTGCACCGTCAGGCCGCGATGCTCCAGCGGCAGGCTGGTCACGCCCAGCTGGGCGGCGCCGGTCAGCACCGCGTGCACCACGCGCTCGGGCGAGGCGCTGCGCAGCTGGATGCGGCCTGGGCCGGGAGGGGCGGCTGGGTGCGCGTCCGGGTGTGCGTCTGGGTGTGCGGCTTGATCGGCGACGTGGCGGGCGGCGTCCGCGCCCGCCTGCATGCGCTGCAAGGCGGCGGGCACCAGGCCGGCGGCCAGCGCCGGCGTGGCGGCGATCAAGAGGGGCTGGGCCTGGCCGCGCGCGATCTCGCCGGCGCGCTCGCGGATCTGCCGCATGCCGGCCAGCGCCCGCTCCACGTCCTCGTACAGCAGGAATCCTTGCTCGGTGGGCGTGACGCGCGGACCGCTGCGCGAGAACAGGGCATAGCCGATCTCGGCTTCCAGCTCTTGCAGCAGCCGGCTGATCGCGGGCTGCGACCGGCCCAGCAGGCGACCGGCGGCGGTGACGCTGCCGGTGGACATGACGGCCGCGAAGGCCTCGAGTTGACGCAGTTCCATCTGGCTTGACTTATGCTAAGGACGAATTCTTACGCTTGCAGTATGCGTCCGGCAAATAATTAAAGGGCATAAGTAAATTCCCTTTCTGGGGTTTTCCCTGGGAAATTCATTACTTTCAGTTATTTATCAGCGGGATGGGGGCGCCGGCCACGCCGAGGCGTGCGCGACTGCGTGCATTCTTTGGCCGGCCAGGGGCGTTGATCCGGCCTGTGGCAGGCAGGCCGCGCCTCGGGATCGGGCACAATGCGCCTGCCGCGCGAACCGCCGTAAGGAGAGTGGAAGTTGATGATCAGATATTGCTCTGCCCTGTTGATCTGCGCCTCGCTGGCGGGCTGCATGACCGTGCCAGTCGATGTCGAGACCGGGCCCAGGGCGCCTGCGTCGGCCTTTCTGGATCCGTCGCTGATGCAGTCCGCGCCGGACAAGGGCGAGATCCGAATCGCGCGCGACGCGGGCGTTTCCGGGGCGGCCGTCAATGTGCTCATTTATCTGGATGGCAGACATGTGGTCAATGTCGATGCCAACCGGGTAGCGGTGCTGCGCGTGCCTGCCGGCATGCGCAAGATCGGAATCCAGTACTTCAACGTGTCCGAACCCGTCGAGTATCACGAGCTGCGGGTCGAACCAGGCAAGCACTATGACTATCGCATCAGCGGCACTGCGGGCATGCTCATGGGCGAGTGGCGCTTCGAGCGTCTGAACTAGCGCCGGTGTCCGCTGCTGGCGCCCGGTACCAGCGCTCCGGGCCTATGACAGGGCGGCGGGTTCCCGGACCGCCCTGGCGCTTAGTGTCGGATTTGTCGCGCTCGAGGACGAGGCCATTTCGTAGCGGTTGCGCCCGGCGGCCTTGGCCGCGTACAGCGCGCCGTCGGCCTGCGCGAGCAGCGCTTCAAGATGCCTGCCGTCCCGCGGAAAGCAGGCGATGCCGATCGAGGCCGTGACGGATGCGAGGATGCCGGGATAGGGCTCGGCCAGCGCCTGGTTGAGCTTGCGCGCCACGTCCCGCGCCGTGTCCGCGTCCGCGCCATCGAGCAGCACCACGAACTCGTCGCCGCCGAAGCGCGCCACGATGTCGGTGGCGCGCAAGGCGGCGCTCATGCGTTCCGCCGCGATCTTCAGCACCAGGTCGCCCGAGCTGTGTCCCTGGGTGTCGTTCACCGCCTTGAAATGATCCAGGTCCAGCGCCAGCAGCGCGGCGGGCCGGGCGCTGCGCTCGCCCGCAGCCAGCGCGCGGGCCGCCAGTTCGCTAAAGAGCAGGCGATTGCTCAGCGAGGTCAGGGGATCGTGGTACGCCTGCCGGCGGGCCTGGGACAGCATGCGGGACGCGTGCAGCAGGGACCGGCCCAGCATGGCGGTCTCGCTGTAGCGGCTTTCGGGCACGTCGATGGCCTCGCCGCGTCCCAGCGCGATCGCCGGCGGGACCAGCGCGGCGACGGCATGCTCGATCCGGGTCGCCAGGCGGTAGGCCGCCCAGATGCCGGCGGCGATGATGGCCAGCCCGGCGCAGGCGCCCCAGATCAGCGAGCGCCACAGGTCCGCCGTCAGGGCGGACAGCGGCGCGCCCACCGCCACGGTCCAGCGCCCGTCGCGGCTGCGGCTGAAAGCGGTCAGCACCGGGATGCCTTCCTTGGTTTCGCTGCGCAGCGTGCCTTCGCGTTCGCGCGCGGCGGCGGCGGCCAGCGATGGCACCGCGTGCTGGCCGACGTAGCGCGATTCCTCGCGCGTGCGGCCCACGATCAGCCCGTCGTCGTCCAGCGCCGCCGCCACCCAGCCGTCCGGCATGGCCTGCCGGCGCAGCGCCTGGCCGATGCGTTGCGGCCGGATCTGCGCATAAAGGCCATAGCGCACTTCGCCACGGATCTCGACGGGTATGCCGATGGCCAGCATCGGCTCATTGTGCAGGGCGGTGCTGAACAGGCCGGCCATGACGATGTCGCGGCTGCGTCCCATCTTGGCCAGCGCCGCGTCGGACAGGGCGCTGCGGATCGCCGGCCCGGGATTGGGCATGCCGCTGTCGGCCAGCGGCACGCCCTGCGGGTCCAGCAGCATGTAGCCGTCCACGTTCTGCAGACGCAGCGCGTCGCCCAGTCGCCGATGGAAGGCCGGCAGCGCGCCGCGTTCGAGTTCGTCTTCGGTGGCCAGGATGCGCAGGCCGGTTTCCACGCCGCGCAGCTCCCGTTCCAGTTCGCCCGCGAGGCTGCGGGCGGAAGCCAGCGCGGCCTCGTATACCCGTTCCTTGCGCAGCAGGAAGTCTTCGTAAGCGGCGCCCGCCGCCACGAAAATCGTCGGCGCCGTACAGGCGATGCCGAGCAGCAGCAAGGCGCGCCGGATGGAGGGAAGCCGTCCGGCGGAGGCGGCGCTGCGGTGAGGATTCGTCATTTTTCTTCAAAAGCGCTCGTTTTCCGGCCGGTTTGCGAGCATTTACGCGATTTTGAATACCATGCCGGGCTACTGCGCGGTATTATTTTCGCCTGCAACATTCGCAGTGCTTCTGATCACCATCAACAAGGCGTGAGATGGGGGGCGGTTCGAATGAGCAAGCTCGCGACGACACTTGTTTTGGTTTGCGCAATGCTGGCTGCCGCGGTGGTTCCCACCTTCATGGGGATCGCGCTGCTGGACTATTTTGCGTTTGAACGGGCCAAGAATCAGGCCCAGACCGTGTCCAAGGCCGTGCTCAAGCGCGCCGACGACGTGCTGACCCAGCTATGGGAGGTCAGCCGGACGCTCGGCGACATGGGCAACAGTCCGCCCTGTGCGGCCTTCGCCCGCGCCGAGATGGGCAAGCTGGTGCTGCAGTCGCCGCTGCTGCGCGCCATCGCGGTGCTGGACGGATCGCGCGTGGCCTGTTCCTCGCTGGGCCACAGCATGGACAAGGTGGATATCGGCCAGCCCGATTTCGTGTCCGTGCGCGGCGTCAAGGTCTGGAGCGACGTGGTGCTGCCGGCCGCGCCCAATCTGCACTACAGCGCGCTGGCCGACGGCGGCTATGCCATCTTCCTGAATCGCGGCGACTTCCTGGGCGCGGCGGAACTGCTGGCTCCACACATGACGCTGGGGCTGGCGTATCCGGGCACGGCGGCGCAATTCCTGGGCAGCGGCAACGTCGACCCCGCCTGGATGGAAGGCCTGGAGGATCGCGTGCCCGTGACCGAGGAGCGCGCCGGCGCCGTCGTCGCGCTGACGCCGTCGTCGAAGTTCTCTTTCTTCGCCATGGCGACCCTGCCCAAGCATGCCTATCTGCACGACATGGCGCTGACCCGGTGGATCGTCGGCGTCACGGGCGCGCTGGCCGGGCTGCTGGTGTTCACGGTGATCTTCTGGCAGTCGCGGCGCGCGCTGGATCTGCGCACGCAGTTGCAGCGGGCCATCCACAACCGGGATTTCTATCTGGCCTATCAGCCCATCGTCGACCTGCGCAGCGGCGCCTGGGTCGGCGCCGAGGCGCTGTTGCGCTGGCGGCGGCCGCTGGGCGCCGAGGCGATCGGCCCGGACATCTTCATTCCGGCCGCCGAACGCTTCGGGCTGTCCGGAGACATTGCCACGATGGTGTTCGACCTGGCCCGCCAGGACATTCCGGTCATCGCCGCGCAGGCGCCCGATTTCTATGTGTCGCTGAACCTGGCGTCCAGCGAGCTGTGCTCGGGCAAGGGACGCGCCCTGACCCAGCGCCTGCTGGAAGTGACGGGCCGCGATCCGAAGCTGCTCTTCATCGAGCTGACCGAGCGCGGCCTGCTGGAGCAGAACGCCAAGGAACGCATCGAGGAACTGCGCGCGCTGGGCGTGCGGATCGCGATCGACGATTTCGGCACCGGCTATTCGAGCCTGGCCTACCTGGCATCCTTTTCGCTGGATTACCTGAAGCTGGACAAGCTTTTCACGCAGGGCATCGCGGACAAGGGGCCGCGCCGGACCGTGGCAATCCAGATCGTCGAACTGGCCCGGTCACTGGACCTGGACGTCATCGCCGAGGGCGTGGAAACCACCGAGCAGGCCATGGCGGTGTCCACGCATGGCGTGGCCAAGGCGCAGGGCTGGCTGTACGGGCGCGCGGTGCCGCTGGATGAGCTGCTGCGCCGCTTGCCCGAAGGCTTGCGGCCGCCGCCGCGCGCGCCGCAGGCCATCGCGCAGGAAGTGCCCGCGAGCTAGGAGCCGGTCGGCCTGTTTGCCGCCGCGATCTTCCTGGCGGCCACGCGGGATGCCGCCAGGCAGGGTAGCGGGGCCGGCCGCGTCAGGGCGCCAGCGTCTTCTTCATCGAAGGCGCAGGATGCCGCACGTAGTTTTCCTTTTCGTAGAAAGGAATGGCGTCGGGCCGCGCGTCCAGGAACACCGCGCTCATCTCGCGAGCCCGCGCGTCCGCTTCGGCGTAGGCCATCAGCGCATGTCCCGCGCCGCTGCCTCGCACGGCCGCGTCCACCACCAGATCGTCTACATGCAAGTGCGGGCCGCGCGCCAGCGTATGGACCGGTCGCATGCCCATGACGCCGACCAGCGCGTCGTTCAGGTAGGCGCCGACCAGCTCATAGCCGCCATGCGCCTGACGGCGGGCGCGGCGCAGGAATTCCGCCTCGTCCAGGTTGCGCAGCTGCGCGATGAGCGGAAAAGCCAGGGCCCATTCGGCGGGCAGCAGTCTTCTGACGGAAATCATGTTGGCGGGTGAGATGAGAGGGAGGCGTGAAAGTCTGGCGCGCACCGAGTGGGAATTCAGCGCGCCAGGCGGGAGTCAATACTGCATCTTGCCTTTGCCCATCAGCGTCAGCCCCAGGTTGCGGCCGGCGCGCATGAAGGGATACAGCGCCTTGGACAGGCAGGGCTTGCGGAAGATGGCGGCGTTGATCTGGTTGAACAGGTCGTTGCCGGTGCTGAGCAGGGCCAGCCGATTGACGCAATCCGCGCCCCAATAGATCTTGCCGTCCCATTGCAGCAGCATGCCTTCGTTCAGGTCATGGCCCCGCGCGCGGAAATGCGCCGCCAGCTCGGGATGCTCGCGCATGTTCAGCACGTCCAGCGGGCCGATGGTCTTGCGCAGCTGCATCAGTTGCACGTAGTTCGAACAGAAGGGGCAGTCGCCGTCGTAGAGCAGCAGGTTGCGGGTGAGGGGGGCAGACATGGCAGAGGCCGGCGGGCGTGGCGTTGATGATGCCCATAGCGTAGCAGGCGGACGCTGTTGAAGCACGCGCGCGCTGGGGTACGGCGCGTGGCGAGGCTCATGCCGCCTTTGGCCTCCGGCGCTGGCGTCCGGCGTATGGCGTATGGCGTGTGGCGTCAGGCGTCAGGCCTCAGCCGGCACCGCGCAGGTCGCGCACGCCGCGTCCCAGCTTGCGGCGCAACAGCGTGCGCAGCGTCACGCCGTCGGCGTAGCCCACGTCGGCGGCGATCTGCTCCAGCGTGCGACTGCTGGTCTTGAGCAGGTGCGCCGCGCGCTCCACGCGCAGTTCCTGGAAGTACGCCAAGGGGCTCTTGCCCAGCGTGTCGCGCAGCCGGCGCGCCAGCGTGCGCTTGCTGGTGTGCAGCGCCAGCGCGGCCTCGTCCAGCGAGAACCCTTGCGACAGGCGGGCGCGCGCCCAGCGCTCGAAGGCCTCGACCATGGGCTCGGCGTGGGCCAGGTGGTCGGGGATGGCGTAGGCCGATTGCGCGGGCCTCGGGTCCACGATGAGGTAGCGCGCGACCAGCCCCGCCAGTTCGGGGCTGGCCTGGCGCACCAGCCACAGGGCCATGTCGACATGGCTGAGCGCCGCGCCCGCCGTGAGCAGGGCGCCCGAGCGCACCAGCATGCGGTCGTCTTCCAGCCGCACATCCGGATAGCGCTGGCGGAACAGCGGCGCCAGCCACCAGGTGGTGGTGGCGCGCTGGCCGTTCAGCAGACCGGATTCGGCCAGCACGAAGGTGCCGATGCAGGCCGCGGCGATCTGGCCGCCGTTGTCCGCAAGCTCGCGCAGCAGCGCGCTGGCGTCGCGCACATCGGATCGGGCCAGCGCTGGCAGCAGCGTTTCCGGCATCTTGCAGCCAGGCGCGGGCACCACGGTCCAATCCGCGTCGATGTCCGCGCGCCCCGCCAGCGGCAAGGCCATGCCCTGCGCGGTGCGCACGCGCGCCCGCATGCCGGTCAGGCGGACATCGAAGGGCGTGATGGCGGCGGACAGCATGGGCGCCAGTTCGTTGGCCGTGGTGAATACGTCCAACAGCGCGGACAGGCCGATATCGAACACGCCGTCGAGCGCGAGAACCTGGATTTTCATTGGCAGGATTGATATCAAAAATGTCAATTTTGCCAATGGTAGCGAAGCCTGGGCGCCGCCACAATCCGCGCATCGTGCCCACCCATTGGAGATTCATGGACATGTCCAGCCTGCTGTATCCCCTGACCCTTGAAAGCCTGGCCGCGCTGGCGGGCTTTGCCGTCGTCACCTCGATATCGCCCGGTCCCAGCAACCTGATGCTGCTGGCCTCGGGCGCGAACTTCGGTTTCGGCCGGACCCTGCCGCAGGTACTGGGCATCACCGTCGGCTTCACCTCGCTGCTGTTGGGCGTGGGGCTGGGACTGGGCGCGCTATTCCTGGCGTGGCCGGCACTGGCGCAGGCGCTGAAGTTCGCCGGCGCGGCCTATCTGTTGTACCTGGCCTGGCGCATCGCGCAATCGCGCGCTATGGGTGCGGGGCCGGCGGCCGCGGCGCGGCCCTTGCGCTTCGGCGAATCGATGCTGTTCCAGTGGATCAACCCGAAGGCCTGGATGGTGGCGCTGGCGGCGGTGGCGGTCTACATGGACGCCGCCGCGCCCCTGCGCGCGCTGGCCTGGATGTGCGCGGTATTCGCGCTGGTGAACGTGCCCAGCGTGTCGGTGTGGGCCCTGTTCGGCATGTCGCTGCGCGGCTTCCTGGCCGATCCCGCGCGGCTGCGCCGGTTCAATATCGGCATGGGGGTCGCGCTGGCGCTGACGTTGTGGCCGATGCTGCGTTAGCGTGGCGGCGCGGGATGCAAGGCGGAAGCGGGTTTGTTTCTGCTGGATTATCAATCGGACTTGGGGGCCGCGCGGCAAAACATTATCTCAATATCTTTATGGCAGAATGCGCTGGCAGTTTTGTAAGCTCATGGACAAAGTGGAGAAGACCAGTGCTGGAAGTAAAGAAAAAGCCGATTTATCGGCGGTGGTGGTTCTGGGTTATCGCGGTAATCGTGGTGGCGGGGATAATCGGCGCGGAAGAGGCCGGCGAGGCCATCGCTTCGTCCGACATGCCCAAGGGGCAGGCTTCCCTGGTGGAGATCGTCGCCGCGGCCCAAAAGGATTCCGAGAAAATCGACAATGACATGCAGCGCGGCGGCATCAAGGCCAAGCGGGATCAGGCCTTGTGCCAGTCGGTCGGGTCGACGGCAGTGACCGATTGGATTGGCCAGGTCAGGGAGATCGGCGCCAATAGCGATGGCAAGGGCGTTCTTGCCATTGCGATTTCCAAGCGGATTACCGTCAAGACCTGGAACAACGATTTTTCCGATCTGATGCATCACACGCTGATGCAGCCGGGGTCGCCGCTATTCAATACCGCTTCCGGCCTGAAGGTCGGCCAGAAGGTCAAGTTCTCGGGTACCTTCTTCAAGGGAGTCAGCGGCGATTGCCTGTACGAGTCCAGCCTGCGCCTGCAAAGCAAGGTCGAAGACCCGGAGTTCATTTTCCGGTTCAGCTCGATCACGCCCATGTAAGGTCATGCGCATGCGCCAGCGGATGCCTGGCAGTCAGGAACCCGGCTACGTACGGCCGGGTTTTTCATTTGTGGCGCGCGGAGCGCATAACGGCCTGGTCCGGGCGCGGCCCGCGCGTCTCAGGCCTGGCCGCCGTCGGCCTCCCAGGCCAGCCGCAAGGCATAGTTGCGCACGTCCTCGGGCCAGGACGCGACCTGTTCCGCGTAGCGCTTGCGGTCGTCGGCGTACAGCGCGCGCGTGGCCTCCTCGAATCCGGGCAGGTTGCCGGCCAGGCTGCACATGAAGAGATAGGCGGCTTCCTGCCGCTCGCGCTTGCGATCGCGAACTTCGTTGTCGCGGCGCGCCTGTTCGACCAGCTTGCGCAGCGCCACCGAAGCGCCGCCGGGCTGCGCGGCCAGCCAGTCCCAATGGCGCGGCAGCAGCGTCACTTCGCGCGGCACCACGCCCAGCTTGGGGCGACCACGGCCGCGCGGGGCTTCGGGTGTTGCGTCGTCGCTGGCGGACGCAACGGCCGGTTCCGGCGCGGGCGCGTGGCGCGCGGCGACTTCCTCGTCGGTGCCGCTCAGGTTCAGGTCGACCTGGTGGCCGGTCCTGTCGTTGAAGATCAGAACGGGGGCGGACGGCGACGAGGGCGGGGCGTGCTTGACGGCGAGCGCTACATCGGCCAAGACACCCGAAGCGAGCACGCGGTGGCCGGTGAAAGCGGTGTGGAGATCGGTCGAGTGGGCCATGGATGGGAGTCCGGAGAAAGAGGATGCATGTCTGAGTGCGAATTATGTTCCGGGTAAAAACGCCTGTCAATATTGTCCGGGTGAAAATAAATGAGCAAGCTGGTCGACGGCAACCGACTCATCGTCGTGGATCAGGCTGGGCGGTGGCCTTACGAGTCCGCTGCCAGCGCCGGAAAGCCGGGCAGCGGCTGCGATCTTGCTGAATTAAGCAAGGAGCACGTGGAGGCTCGACGCAAAAAAAGCCACTCGAGAGGTGGCTTTTCCTATTGCATTCGACCCGCGGGTGAGTGTGGGTCTCCGAGTGGAGACCGTCCATCCGCTCGCGGGGCGAGGCCCCGCACGGAATCAGAAGCGGTGACGCAGGCCCACGCCGATCGCCGTGGCCTTCACGCCGTCGTTGAACGCGTAGTTCTTGCCGTACGAACCGTAGGCATAGAGGTTGGTGCGCTTGGACAGGTCGTAGGTGTAGCCCAGCGAGAAGATGTTCATCGTGGCGTCATCCTCGGTCAGTTTGTCGTTGGCCGACACGTGCTGCCAGGAGGTGAACACGCTGGACGCGCCGCCGATCGGGGCCGACAGGCCGACCATGTAGGAGTTGGCTTTGAAGTCCTTGGTCGCGGCGTTGGAGCCAAAGCCCAGGTCGGTGACCTTGCGATCGCGGACCATTTCCCCGCTGGCGCCAGTGGGGTTGGAAATGGCGAACCAGCCGTTGGTGGTGCGCGCATAGGCCAGGGCCAGCTTGACCACTTCGAAGTCGTACGAACCGCCAATCATGAACGAGCGCGGGGTGACCTGGCCGGCGTTCTTGGCTTCCGCGTTCGACGGGTTCAACTGGTCGTAGGTCAGCGCGACGTTCAGCGGGCCGTTGACGTAGCGCACGCCGGTCGTCAGGGCGCGGAGGTTGTCCGCCGTGCGGAAGTTCACGCGGCCGCGGGCCAGGCTTTCGTCGTTGGCGCTGAACGAGTAGCCGACGCCGAATTGCAGGCCGCTGAACGACGGGGTCTGGTACATGACCATGTTGTCATAGCGCTGCATATTGGCCGCGCTCATGCCGACGCCCATGCTGGCCATGCCGTAGTTGGTACCGAACGGATCGATCGATTCGAAGTACTTCGACGCGATATTGGTCTGGCGGCCGAAGTCCAGGCGGCCCCAGCTGTCGCTGGCCAGGCCGATCGTGGATTGGCGATCGAAGAGGCGCGAGCCCTGGCCGGCCACGCCGGCGCCTTGCTTGCCGTTGCCGGAGTTGAAGGCCGATTCCAGCTGGAAGACGGCGCGCAGGCCGTCGCCTAGGTCTTCCGAGCCGCGCAGGCCCCAACGCGAACCGTTCTGCATGCCGTTGATCATGCCGACACGGCTGCCGTTGTAGCCGTCAGCGGCGCCGCTGATCTTGTTGTAGCCGAGCCCGGTGTCGATCACGCCGTACAGGGTGACGGACGTTTCCGCCTGGGCAGCGCCGGCGAAGCCAGCGAACAGGGCGGCGGCGATCAGAGTTTTCTTCATGTTTTGGGGAGAGATTCCGTGGGTTTGAGCCGCTGGAACGGCTGCCGGATCGTGTCGTGTGCAACCGGGCCTTTCGACTCCGCGCACGCAAGATATCAGCGTTTTTGCGACTGCTGCGATGTGAAGGATCAGATGCGTCAAAAAAATAGGGAGCAGATGAGTTTCTGTTGGAGAAAGGCAACGAGCGCGTCCCTAAATAAACACTCCCCGACCAGCCTGACAGGTCTGGCGTGCGCCGACGGGCGATGACCGCGAAGCCGCCAACCGGGAAGGGCGCTTTTGCGGCCGCTAAGTGCTTGATTCATAAAGCCCCCCAAAATTTTCCTAGGGAGAACACCTAGAAAAATTGCCTGCGCGGCGTATAATCTTGCTTTGCGCCCGGAGTTACCCATGCGTCTCGTACAAAAAGCGCTCACCTTCGACGATGTGTTGCTGGTGCCTGCGTATTCCGAGGTCCTGCCTCGCGACACTTCCCTGGCCACGCGCCTGTCTCGCAACATCACCCTGAACATCCCGCTTGTGTCCGCCGCCATGGACACCGTGACGGAGTCGCGCCTGGCCATCGCCATGGCGCAAGAGGGTGGCATCGGGATCATCCACAAGAACCTGTCCGCCGACGCCCAGGCCCGTGAAGTGGCCCGCGTCAAGCGTCATGAGTTCGGCATCGTGATCGATCCGGTCACCGTCACCCCGCTGATGAAGGTGCGCGACGCCATCGCGCTGCAGCGCCAGCACGGCATCTCCGGCCTGCCGGTGGTCGAAGGCGGCAAGCTGGTCGGCATCGTCACCAACCGCGACCTGCGCTTCGAAGAGAACCTCGACCAGCCGCTGCGCAACATCATGACCCCGCAGGATCGCCTGGTCACGATGAAGGAAGGCGCCACGCTGGACGAAGCCCAGGCCCTGATGCACAAGCATCGCCTGGAGCGCGTGCTGATCGTCAACGACGGTTTCGAGCTGCGCGGCCTGGCCACGGTCAAGGACATCGTCAAGAACACCGAGCACCCGGTCGCCAACAAGGACGCCCTGGGCCAGCTGCGCGTGGGCGCGGCGGTGGGCGTGGGCGCCGGCACCGAAGAGCGGGTCGAGAAGCTGGTCGCCGCGGGCGTCGACGTGCTGATCGTCGACACCGCGCATGGCCACTCCCGTGGCGTGCTGGAAGGCGTGCGCTGGGTCAAGCAGAATTTCCCCAAGGTTGAAGTCATCGGCGGCAACATCGCCACCGCCGCCGCCGCGCGCGCGCTGGTCGAGTACGGCGCCGACGGCGTCAAGGTCGGCATCGGCCCCGGCTCCATCTGCACCACCCGCATCGTCGCGGGCGTGGGCGTGCCGCAGATCACCGCGATCTCCGACGTGGCCAAGGCGCTGGAAGGCACGGGCGTGCCGCTCATCGCCGACGGCGGCATCCGCTACTCGGGCGACGTGGCCAAGGCCATCGCCGCCGGCGCCTCCGCCTGCATGATGGGCGGCATGTTCGCCGGCACGGAAGAGTCCCCCGGCGAAGTCGTGCTGTTCCAGGGCCGTTCGTACAAGTCGTACCGCGGCATGGGCAGCCTGGGCGCCATGACGGAAGGCTCGGCCGACCGATACTTCCAGGACCCGGCCAACAACGCCGACAAGCTGGTCCCCGAAGGCATCGAAGGCCGCGTCCCTTACAAGGGCAGCGTGCTGGCCATCATTTACCAACTGGTCGGCGGCATCCGCGCCTCGATGGGCTACTGCGGCTGCGCCACCATCGACGACATGCGCACCAAGACCGAATTCGTGGAGATCACCTCCGCGGGCGTGCGCGAGTCGCACGTGCACGACGTGCAGATCACCAAGGAAGCGCCCAACTACCGCGCCGACTGATCCGCACAGTCAACTACAATGTCAGGCATCGCGCACCGGCAGAATCGCAAAATCAGTCAGCGGTTCTGCCGGTGCGGTTTTATTTCCAATAGGTAGAGTCTCATGCACCAGCGCATCCTCATCCTGGACTACGGTTCGCAAGTCACCCAACTGATCGCCCGTCGCGTCCGCGAAGCCGGCGTCTATTCCGAAGTCCATCCTGGCGACGTCGACGACGCCTTCGTGCGCGAGCAGCTGGCCCAGGGCCTGAAGGGCATCATCCTGTCCGGCAGCCACGCCTCGGCCTACGAAGAAGGCTCCATGCGCGTGCCGCACGCCGTGTTCGAGCTGGGCGTGCCGGTGCTGGGCATCTGCTACGGCATGCAGTCCATGGCGCAGCAGCTGGGCGGCGTCGTCAGCTTCTCCGACCACCGTGAATTCGGCTACGCCGAAGTCCGCGCGCACGGCCACACCAAGCTGCTCGACGGCCTGGCCGACTTCACGACGGACGAAGGCCACGGCATGCTCAAGGTCTGGATGAGCCACGGCGACAAGGTCACCGCGCTGCCGCCGGGCTTCAAGCTGATGGCGTCCACGCCGTCCTGCCCGATCGCCGGCATGGCCGACGAAGACCGCAAGTTCTACGCCGTGCAGTTCCATCCCGAAGTCACGCACACCGTGCAGGGCAAGGCCATGCTGTCGCGCTTCGTCAACGAGATCTGCGGCTGCCAGGGCGACTGGAACATGCCCGACTACGTGGCTGAAGCCGTGGCCCGCATCCGCGAGCAGGTCGGCGACGATGAAGTCATCCTGGGCCTGTCCGGCGGCGTGGATTCCTCGGTGGCCGCGGCCCTGATCCACAAGGCCATCGGCGACAAGCTCACCTGCGTTTTCGTCGACCACGGCCTGCTGCGCCTGGACGAAGGCAAGCAGGTCATGCAGACCTTCGCCGAGAACATGGGCGTCAAGATCATCCACATCGACGCGACCGCCCAGTTCATGGGCAAGCTGTCCGGCGTGGCCGATCCCGAAGCCAAGCGCAAGATCATCGGCCGCGAATTCGTGGAAGTGTTCCAGGACCAGGCCGGCAAGCAGAAGAGCGCCAAGTGGCTGGCCCAGGGCACCATCTACCCCGACGTCATCGAATCGGCCGGCGCCAAGACCGGCAAGGCCACCTCGATCAAGTCGCACCACAATGTCGGCGGCCTGCCCGACACGTTGAACCTGAAGCTGCTGGAGCCGCTGCGCGAACTGTTCAAGGACGAAGTCCGCGAACTGGGCGTGGCCCTGGGCCTGCCGCCGCAGATGGTCTACCGTCATCCGTTCCCGGGTCCCGGCCTGGGCGTGCGGATCCTGGGTGAAGTCAAGCACGAGTACGCTGAACTGCTGCGTCGCGCGGATGCGATCTTCATCGAAGAACTGCGCAACACCAAGGACGAGGCCAGCGGCCTGACCTGGTACGAGCTGACGTCGCAGGCGTTTGCCGTGTTCCTGCCGGTGAAGTCGGTGGGGGTGATGGGCGATGGGCGGACGTATGAGTATGTCGTCGCGCTGCGCGCGGTGCAGACGTTTGACTTCATGACGGCCGACTGGGCGCCGCTGCCGCATCCGCTGCTGGCTCGGGTTTCTTCGCGGATTATTAATGAGGTTCGCGGGATTAACCGGGTGGTGTATGACGTGTCGAGCAAGCCGCCTGCGACGATTGAGTGGGAGTGAGGGGAAGCAGTTTTCCCTTATAAATCAAAAGTCTAGAAAGACTCTCAAAAGATTATCAACAAGAATGTGATTCTTCTAGGCTTTTGATTTTAAAGGTGATTTCGTGTGAGCTATTTATCTTCAAGAGCTTCCAGGCAGCCAAGCTGACGGTAAATTTGACGGGGTGCGCAAGCTCTTTGGGCTGGGGTTGGCGTAGCCTCGGAAGAACTACCGTCAGCGACGGTAGTTCTTTCTCTTAGACATCAGGATTTATGCGGGCTCGCAAGGATAGGTAGGTCTCGTGATAGGTGACGGCAATCGGCCGTTTCAATCAGGAGACTATTCCCGTGCTGACAGACTTTGCCTGGCGGAACTTGAAACCCCGCGCGATCCTTTACACGGTCGCCGATCGCGATGCCATGTACGCCATCGTTTCACCGGAAGGCACTATGACCTTCCGTTACGACTACCGGATCAATGGCCGACGAGAGACGTTGAGCATAGGCCGTTACGGCTTCGGAGGCATTTCACTAGCCGAAGCCCGAGAAAAGCTGCGACGGGCCAAGCGGCTGCTGGGAGGGCGCTTCGCCAGCGCTACAGACGCAGCGAGAGAAGGGGCGTGGACCGGGAGCGTGAAGATGCCCAGGATTGCTATCGACGGCGTTTGCATCGCACTCCCGTAACGTGCCGCCAGGGTCGGTCGCGAGGTGGCGCATCAGGCGGTCAAGAGAACTTCCTGGACTTCGGAAACGTCGAGCGACGGGAGGCTTCCGACGTTGATGCTGTACTTGATTCCGGTCACGCCAAGTGGCGGCAAGTAGTCATCGGGTAGCCTGGGGAAGTCGCCGGCAACCTCGAAGACGTGAACGTCGCGGAATGTGAACCGCAGCAAGGCTCCGGTCTGCCGAAGGCCTTCATGCCAGCCGAGTTGAGCCAGGCGTGAATCGAAGGCGTCGAGTGCACGCCCATCCGATCCCAGCTTCTCTCGAATTTCATCGATGCGGTCTGCCAGGGTTTCGTCGCCGCCCAGGCTTTTCTCCAGCATCACGCTCACGAACAGAAGGCGTTTGCTGGCGGGGGCCTTGAGCTGATCGAGGCGGGAAATCTCGTGTTTCGGCTCCGATCGCGTGGTGGTCTTTACTTCGACGTGGACGTTTTGTCCGACGAAATCGTGTCGCTCGCTTTCCGGGCCGCTCCAGAGGTGGCAGACCCGGCTGCCGAGGGTTGGGAACAGCACATTCGAGAGCACCCAGAGTTCGCCGAATAGGCCGATCTGCTCTGTCGTGCTGAGCTCAAGTGTGAGCGGGCGCAATGCCGCGCGCATGTCGTCGATGATCCGTTCAACCGAGACAGCAGGGTCGCGGCCTTCGATGCGGATGGCATAGAGGACTTTGTTGGTGACTAGCGTAAGTAGTTCTTCGTGGTGGCTGCGGGCTGAGACATCCAGCCAAGTCTGTTCGCCTTCCAGGATGCGGACCTGAAGGCTTTGCAGGTCCGGCGGCAGGTTTTTCGGGGCGACGTCGATTGCCAGAAGCAGGTGCAGCCGTCCATCGTCTGACACGCCGATCAGCGCCGCTTCCAGGTCTTTTGCAGCTTGTTCGTAGATGCCCTCGTGTGGAAGCCGCTGCTTCCGCAGACTTGCCCAACGGTCCTGTGTGATCTCAACCATTGCGGACCCCACGGTTCACGACGAACCGTTGTTCGCCATCCGCAGTGCGGGGCAGCGATAACGCGAGGCCCAGCACGGCCTGTGTTGGCGCGCGGAGCGGTTCGGGATCGAGGGGGTAGAGCAGGAGCAAGCCCTGCTGCGCAGGTCGGTCCTCGCGCATTGCGCGGGCATTGAAGCCTGAGGCAGCGCGGTAGTTTTCCGGCCCGCCATGCAGATCAACACCTTCATGGCGAGGATCGATAAGGATGCCGATCGATTCGTTGGCCTGCAACGAACGTCGAACAAGGCCGAACGGCCTTCCACCTAGCAGAACCTCGCGTTCCCGCTGCGGGTTGGCTACGAATATGGTCCAGTTCGTCAGCTCTCCCGCTTCAGCGCGTTCCAGGATCCAGTCGGCAATCTCTGCGCCCTGAAACGCAATGCTGTTCGGGTGTCCTTCATAACGCCGCAGGAACAGTGCGATGTCCTCGGCCGGCACATCGTGGGCGATGGCGCCGCCGTGTGCATCCTGTGTCGGGGGATGCTGTCGCAGCAGGGCAGACGCGAGGTCAAAGTTCCGTTCCAGCAATTCCTGATCCTGCATGGGAAACAGAATTGTCTGCGGGTTCTCGCCAGACCATGACTGTGCATCGTCAGTCTGCATCCTGCTCTTGTTCTTGCTGGTGAGCAGGAGCTTTGAATGGGCGCGCATCCGGATGGCCATCTGGTCTGGCCTGCGGCCGGCCTTGTTCAGCGCTGTGATGGAATCTCGCAGGGATTCCTCAACTAGCGCGAGTTCCACAAACCACTGAGCGATGCCCTCGGTTGTCCAGATGCGGATCAGGTCTTCATAGCCAGTCCTGAAACCATACCAGCGGGCCATCTGCAGCAGCGAGTCCGCCAGCGTTGTGGTGCGCAGGAAGTAGGCGATTGTCAGTCCCTCAAGCGTCAGGCCGCGCGACAGCCGATTGCCGCCCACTGCAACGAGCTGCCGCCCAGGCTTGGCGTCGTACTCCAGTTCGTCGCCCGTCGTGCTGTTGAGCACAACGACGACCAGACGGGCCAAGTTCGTCACTGCCTCTTCCAGGAGAAGCTCTTCGCTGCAGGGCAGATCAATCTGTCCCAGTCCTGTGAGCGTTGACCGGAACATCTGCTTGAGTACACCGGGTTCGGCACTCTCATGATGGAACCAGTTGCGGATCTGTTCCTCGATCGCTTCACCAATGCGCAACTGGTCCTGCTGGAGCTGGGATACGTGCACCAGCATCGTGTTCGGCTTGCCCGACTGGCCGCGCAGCAACCTGATGGCGCCGGCCAGTGCAAACGTCAGAAGGGCATCGGCGAGCGACTGGGGTAGATCCAGTGGACCCCGGGCAACGATCGTCTCACTCCTTTTGCGCTGCTTCGACTTCAGAGCCTTCACATCCGCGGGGTCTACGGGGCGGAGTACGTCACGGCCCTGCGCACTGATGCCGAAAAGCTCCTCGGTCCCTGTGTAGCCGTCAGGCCGCGGAAGCTGCACGACGAAGTCCCTGGGGAACAGGTCTTCTCCGACTTGGTTGTCGCAGGCGTCGGGGTCTATAAGGATGTTGGCGAATGGCGTCGCCGTGTAGGCGATGTATGTAGCCCGCGGAATCTTGTTGAGAATGTCGCGAATTAGCGCGTTGGTCAGTGACGGGGCCGTGTCGGCATCCGGTTCGGTGTCCGCGTCGATACTGGGATCACGTCGATTTCCGCGTGTATTGATGGAAGCCTGATCGGCCTCGTCATCGATGAGAAGAACCGGTACATCAGCGAGGCGGCCTTCGAGATTTTCGAACCACTGGTTGAGCCGCTTCAGGATCGGCGTGATCTTTTTGGCGACGATCAGAACTGTACCCGTCGATGCGAATCCGTCGGCCACCTTCGGTTCACGAAAGTCTGCAGCCTCATCGGTCAGCGTGATCCAGTCGACGCCGGTCCCGGCAAGCTCCAGATCCAGGCGCTGCTGCGTCTGGTTCCGTAGCGAATCGTGGATGCCGGAAAGAACAATGATCAGGCGATAGCCGACATCAGCCGCGCGCGCCGCCACAGCTGTGAAATTGGCTGTCTTGCCTGACTGGACGTAGCCGACGACCAGTCCGCGGCACTGAAATTCCGGGCGAGCGATGGGCGTTGTCTTTGAGATGATCCGCAGTGACTCTTCCGCGACCGACGCAATCTGGTGCGGCTTCCACTTGGGTTGAGACCTCAGATAAGCTTCATGCCGGGACCAGTTGGTCCAGGCGGTTCCGTCGGTCCACAGGGCCAGCCTGGGCTTCAGCGTGAGGGGAAGCGGAAGTCGGATCTGCATCAGGCCTTGTCCGAAAACTGGTCCGGGACACCGGCTGTTTCCAGCGCGCGAAGGAATTCAGAGAGAGCAGTCTTGACCTCGGCATCCTTGTCAATGAGCTGTACGAGCGTCACCAGCGTCGGCATCAGGGGGGTGACCTCGACTTCTTCGCCCTTGAATCCCGTCTTGCGTTGCCATGGCTTGTCGCCGCTGCTGACGAGGCGGATTGAAGTCCTGTCTTTCTTCGCTGTGGGAGCTGGAGCCGGGGGGGCTCCCGGCGCTGTCGTTGGAGGGATCAAACCGCCCGGCGCTGGCGTGACTGTCGGCGACACAGTACGGCCGCCTCCTTTCGGTGCCGGCGCAGGCTTTTCCTTTTTGTTGTACCGGAGGCGGGCGGCTGCGCGAGGGCCTTTAATCAGGGCTTCGAGGGGCTTAGTGATCGCAAAGGGCAGGCGAATGAGCTGCTTGCTGATATCTACCTGCAACTGCTCATCTGCCAGTCTGTCAAAGTCGACTGCGACACGAATTAGCTTGGTGTGTTCATCCTTGGCGAAGAGATCTTCCCAGCCACCCCATTTGATAAGCCGGTCAAGCCGATAGAAGTACATGCCCTGTGCATCGTTGGCCCTGCCGTTCAGGGTGTGGCGGTCGCGTTCGACGCGTTGCTCCAGCGGTGGCAAATCCTTGACGTACTCGTCGAACTCTGCCTCGTTCGGTGTGACATAAGCTCGTACATAGAGTGCCGGCGTCTTGTCCGGCGTAAGACCGGGAAGCTCGATGCGATGCTGGTCATACTCCTTCGTCAGAGGATGTCCCATGGGGTTGTTGGCGCGTAGGATGTCATCATTCAATCGGATGACGACCTTCTCGCGCCCGCGCGCCTTGCCTTCAAGGTACCGGTGGAAGACAAGTTCGAGGTGCGACTTGATGGCGGCAAGCTCCTGCGCATAGGGGGAATCTGACTTGCCCCTGGCAGGCTCCAATGAGGGACGCATCTGCGTGAGCAGCACGGCTGTGCCCGAGTCGCCGATGGCCACAGCAGAGACATGCTCGGGAGCCACCGGGTCGCTTAGCAGCGCCCAACGGCGCGTCTTGGCAAGATGTTCCTTGTCCCAGGTGAGGGTTGTAGAATGGTTTTCGGCAGCCTTCGACACTACCGTCAGGCGATCGGCCTGAGACCAAGCCGCACCCTTGAGCCCATAGCCGAACTTGCCCAGGTCGCCATCGTCGTATTCACGCTGGTGCCCGATCTTCATTGCGTCTCGCAGGCCCGATGGCGTCATGCCCGTGCCGTCGTCGCGGATGCACATCCATCGGCCGCCCGCATTGGGATTCGGGAATGTGATGTTGATTTCCCGCGCGCCATGCGAAAGGCTGTTGTCCACGAGATCGGCCACAGCGCTGGGCAGACTGTGACCGGCACGCGCCAGGATCTTGAAAAGGCCGAGCGGGTCCGGGGCGGCGTCATCGTCGTTGTGGTTATTGTCGTTTTCTTTGTATGACGTCGCGGACACTGTTTTTGCCTCCTTGAATACCTGCGGGAAGTGATCCGAGAGCACTGTCTGGCAGTGCTGGCCCTCATCACCGTACAACGCGATCATTGCGGATTTACCTAGCCGGGCGCTTTCTCCATGGCCGAGGATCGAAGAATGGGCTGGGTGGTCTGCGGGGATGACAACCCAGGATGCATTGGCCGGGGTAGTCGAGGCGTCCACGACCATTGCAAACAGAACACCAGGGTCGACAAATCTGTAAAAGAGACTCGTCGGGCAGTCGCCTTCGAATCTCCAGTTTCGGTGCTGCCGCTTCAGCCAAGAGGCAATCTCTACGACGGTGTCCTCGTCTTCCAGGCGCCGGCAGTTGATGGCGATGATGTCCTGGTCTTCGGCGGAGGGAAAGACTGTGTCGACGACATCCCAGTCGAAGTTGATGGCGCGCTGTTTGGCGCGCTCCTTCCCCTGACGGCGGTATTCATGAAACATACCCAGTTCGGACGGTTTCAGCAGCCGGAGGATGGTGAACTTCACTTCGTTCCCTCGGTGGTCTTGATCTGTGACGGGTCCAGGCCCAGCAGGGATACGCGCATGTCTGGCGTCCTGGGGGCGCCCAGGCACTCCCGGATTCCACGAGCAATGGCATAGGCAAACAGCGGCGGCACGGCGTTGCCGATCTGTTTGAATGCCGGGTTCATCGATCCCTTGAAAATGAAACCGTCCGGGAAAGATTGGAGCCGCGCAGCCTCACGTACCGTGATAGTGCGTGCCTGATCCGAGTCAAAGTGGATGTGGGAATAGGAGTCCTTGCCGAGGTGCGCCATCAGCGTACGTACCGGAGCATCAGCGCGGAGCTTCCACCACTTGTTCGGAAACTTTCCTGGGTCGTACGGAATGCGCCAAGCCGTGATGTAGGAAATGACATCCGCGTTTCGCGGATCTGTAGGCAAGCCGCGCTTCTTGCGGTTGGCTAGCCAAGTAGCGATCTTCTGCTCGACATAGGCATGCACCTGCGGGTACTCCCAGCCAGGCTGAATCTCGGCAAAGATCTTGTAATCCCGGGGGAGGTATCGGAAGACATGGCCGGTCGTGGACTTGGTCGCAAAGCCCTTCCACTCCCGCATCAGACGTGAGTAGGGTGTTGTCGGATTTTTTGTCGTGTACTCGACGGACTCTGCCGGATCCTTTGCCCCGCGGCGGATGGCGCCACTACTCAGCAGTTCTCTGGCAAATCGGGGCGGGAGATCCGCAAGGGCGTCGGAGGCCGAGGTGGCTGCGGGAGAGTCGGGTGCGGGGTCCGGGATCCAGCGATGGTGCGCCGAGCCTTCGGCCTTCAGCACGCGGCGCGCGGCATTCTTGGAGCTGGTATAGCCGGAGGGCAGAACGAGGTGGTGCGTCGGCACGGGAAACCGGGGTTTGATGCCGGCAGACCGGTGAATACCGACAAGAATCATCCGCTCCCGCATCTGAGGAACCCCGTACCAAACGGAGTTCAGCAGCGTGTAGGCAACGTCGTAGCCTTCATCGGCAAGGCTCTTCGAAACCAGCTCGGCAACGTTGGTGCCGCCATGGTTCAGGATGTCCGGCACGTTCTCCATAAGTAGCGCGACAGGTTTTGTCGCCCGGATGAACGCGACGTACCGCTCCCACAGGCTCACCCGACCGTCCACGAGGAATGCCTGGTCTGCCGTTACCTCTTCGCGCAGCCGAGCCTGCTCGCGGAGTTTGGCCCGGCCTACACGGGCGAACGCCTGACAGGGGGGGCCGCCGACGAGCACATCGATCTGGCAGTCCGTGGCACCCTGCAGCCCCAGATCGCCAAAGACGGTGTCTGCGGTTTCGGTTACCGCGTCGCGGGGGGTGTGGTGCGCTTCCTTGTCACCCCCGACAGAGCGCGAGCCGAAGTTGGCTCCGTGCGACTTTGCAGCCCACGGGTCCATTTCTATGGATGCGACCGGCGTGAAACCGGCGGTCAGGAAGCCCAGGGAGATGCCGCCACATCCGGCGAACATATCCATGTAGCGGATCTTTCCGCCGTTCTGTATGCGCTGCAGCTTGTCGCGGATCAACTCGTGGTCCGAGGGCGAGGTGCGGGAATTCTTGCCGGTCGGGGAGGGCAGGTCGGCAGCCGTGGGGGCGTGCTTTTCGTAGATCTTGCTGGACTGCGACTTTCGCAGCTCGGTTTGGATGGACATCCGGTATCTCTCATAGGGAACATGCGCCAGGACCACCAGCACGGAGTGCAGGTGGTCGGAGGTTCAAGCCTGTTCATACCACGCACCGCAACCCGGCTTGACGATTCGTCTGCCGGACGCCAAATGCTGCATTGTGTCATAGTGTAATGAAGCCGCAGGAATGTCTCGCCTCAGAGCCTGCGAAGGCACAGATTAGGTGCGCTTTCATGATTGTATGAATTTCACATGGGCATTTTTTCTTCTACGTGTTCGGCAGGCGTTTGCAAGCTCGATCGAATCAAGCGAGGATGGTGCCGATGAGGAGATTGATGACGAGACGGCTATTCGGCTGGCAAGCACCCTCGCCCCGACATCCGCGAATATGTGGCCCGGTAGAAATGCTAATGGATATCGTTACACCTGAAAAGCGCTCCCGAATGATGGCAGGTATCAAGGGAAAGAATACCAAGCCGGAACTGGTCGTCCGCAAGCTTGTCCACGGAATGGGCTTCCGTTATCGACTGCACCGCAAGGATCTGCCGGGTTCTCCGGATTTGGTTTTTCCGCGTCTGAAGAAGGTGATTTTTGTCCATGGCTGTTTCTGGCATCGACATACCGGATGCAGATTTGCCTATACGCCAAAGTCAAACGCGCAGTTCTGGCTGAAAAAGCTAGAGGGCAATATTCGACGCGATGGTCAGGTAGTGATGGCTCTGGACGCCCTGGGCTGGCAGGTTCTGATCGTTTGGGAGTGCGAGGTTTCCGATCTGCCCGTGCTGACTCGGAAGATGAGCTTGTTCCTGACGATTGACCATCACTGATCGTCAGGCAGACGGTCGACTGCTCTCGTGCTGGGGCACCTGTGCATCTTCGGCGATGGTGGGCGCTCTGTCCGTGCCGCGCAGCAAGCCGCCGCGGGAGTCTCGACCCCTCGGCTGTATTGACCCAGTGAAAACCTGCTCACGTCATAATCAATGGAGTTGACGATGAGCACGAAAATGGAAAACGACATCAAACGCTGGACGGCCAAGCGCAAGAGTGCGCTGGTACTGGACATCATCCAGGGCAAGACCACCGTGGCCGAAGCGAGCCGCCAATACGATCTGTCGCCCTCGTCGGAGGTCGAGCAGTGGGTCGATGACGGCAAGCGGGGCATGGAGAACGCGCAGCGCGCGAGAAGAAAATTGCAGTCCCTGCTGGGCGAGGACGAGAAGTGATCGAGACTGGGCGTCCCCGATGATCCGCCAGGGACTGCAAGCCGAAGGCATCACCGTCTCGATTGCCAAGCTGTGCCGCTGGTTTGGCGTGCCGCGCCGTCCGGTTTACTACAAACCGGTCAAATCGCCGCCGAAGGTCGATCCGAAGTTCGTCGCCCCGATCAAGGCGATGATTGAAGAGTCGCCGTCGTTTGGCTACCGGACGGTTGCGCATCTGTTGGGGTTCAACAAGAACACCGTGCAGCGCGTGTTCCAACTGATGGGCTGGCAGGTCCGCAAGCGGCCGATTGGCTTCAGACCACGAATCCAGGCGCTGCCGTCGGTGGCTAGCAAGCCCAACGAGCGTTGGTCAACGGACCTATGCCGTGTCTGGGCGGGCCGCGATGGCTGGGCGACGCTGGCGCTGGTGATCGACTGCCATACCCGCGAGTTGCTCGGCTGGCATTTGTCGCGCTGCGGCAAGGCCTGCACCGCTGGCAGTGCCTTGGAACACGCCCTGATCGCCCGTTTCGGAACACTGGGGCGCGTGCCTGCGCCGTTCCTGCTGCGATCGGACAACGGACTGGTCTTCACGTCTGGCAGCTACACCGCGCTGGCGCGAGGCTACGGGCTGCGCCAGGAGTTCATCACGCCGCATTGCCCGCAGCAAAACGGCATGGTTGAGCGTGTCATCCGTACCTTCAAAGAACAATGCGCGCATTGGCATCGCTTCGAGAATATCCAGCACGCCAGCCGCGTTGTAGGCGACTGGATACGTTTTTACAATCACCGACGCCCGCACCAGGCGCTCGAGATGAAGACTCCGGCTGAGGCGTTTGCATTAGCCACTTAACCTGAGCAGGTTCTGCTGGGTCATTACACGTTGGCGTTCCACGGCATCTCAAGCCGCCTTGGCAAACCCGGTGGAACCGCCGGCATGGTTGGCGGTATCACAAGGCCGGACCTTGAATGACCAGGGTTGGTACCGTCAAATGTCTGGACGGTACCAATTCTGGTTTTGTTGAGGGGGGATGCTTACCGGCTTGAATCTCCTCGATTGGCTTCGATGACCACGACGCACTGGCCCGCGCGCACCGAGGCGCCGGGTTGCGCGCGTACTTCGCGCACGACGCCGGCCTGTGGCGCATTCAAGGTGATTTCCATTTTCATCGATTCCAGGACGACGAGTTCCTGGCCAGCCTGTACTTGCTGGCCGACCTGTACCCGCACCTGCCACAGGTTGCCGGTGATATCGCTTTCCACGCCGTGGCAGCCTTCGGGCAGCGGCGCTTCGGCCTGGGGGGCGCCTGCCGCCGTGTCGTCGCTTTCGAAGTGCGCCTGTCCGGTGTCGATCCAGCGCTGGCGCTCCGCGTCGAAGGCCGCGGCCTGATGTGACTTGAAGGCCGCGATGTCCTCGGCCTCGCGGCGCAGAAAGTCCTGGTATTGGGCCAGGTGCAGTTCCGCCGGCTCGATCCGCAAGGGGAACCGTCCCAGCGGAAAGTCTCGCCGGATGCGCGCCAGCTCCTCGGCGCTGACCGGGTAGAAGCGCAGCTGGTCGAAGAAGCGCAGCAGCCAGGGCTGGCCGTCGAAGGCGGGCACGGTCCGATAGCGGTTCCACATCTGCAGCGTGCGGCCGACGAACTGGTAGCCGCCGGGTCCTTCCATGCCGTAGACGCAGAGATACGCGCCGCCGATGCCCACCGAGTTTTCGGCGGTCCAGGTGCGCGCGGGATTGTATTTGGTGGTGACCAGGCGATGTCGCGGATCCAGCGGCGTGGCCACCGGCGCGCCAAGATAGACGTCGCCCAGGCCCATCACCAGGTAGCTGGCGTCGAAGACCGTCTGGCGGACCGCGTCGATGTCGGGCAGGTCGTTGATGCGACGGATGAATTCAAGGTTGCTCGGGCACCATGGGGCATCCTTGCGCACGGTGGTCATGTATTTGTCGATGGCGAGCTGGCAGGCCGGATCGTCCCAGGACAGCGGCAGGTGCACGACGCGGGAGGGCACGCTCAGGTCGCGGGCGGCGCTGACGCGCGTCCATTGCGCCGCGATGTCCTGCAGCAACACCGGCAGCGGCAGCTTGCGCGGGCAATAGTGGACCTGCAGCGAGCGGATGCCGGGCGTCAGGTCGACGATGCCATCGATATCCTGCGCCTGCAGGGCCTGCATGAGGGCGTGCGCCCGGAAGCGCGTGACGAGGTCCAGCTCGGGCGCGCCCACTTCGAGCAGCAGATGGGTGTCGCCCGACAGGCGGGCCACCAGGCGCTGGTCGCCGGCGCCCGTGTCGAGCACGATCGGCGAGGCAGGGGCCGTGGCTTGCCAGTCCTGTTGGTCCGGGGTCAGCGTCGCGCTTTCCTGGTCGCGCGCATCGGCCAGGCGGCGGGCCGTGGGCAGATCCACCGCAATGAACTGCACGCTGTCGCCCGCCTTGAGCTGGCCGAGCTGCCACAGGTCCGCCTCGATGACCGTCACCGGGCACACAAAACCGCCCAGGCTCGGACCATCGGGTCCCAGGATCACCGGCATGTCTCCCGTGAAATCCACGGCCCCCACGGCATACGGGTTGTCGTGGATGTTGGAAGGATGCAGGCCCGCTTCCCCGCCGCTGTCGCGGGCCCATTCGGGCCTGGGACCGATCAGCCGGACGCCCGTGCGGCTGGAGTTGAAGTGCACCTCCCATTGGGCGGCGAAGAAAGTCTCGATGTACCCGGCGGTGAAATACTCGGGAGCGCCGTGGGGACCGTAGATCACGCGGATCCGGCGCAGGGGGGGCAGCGGGGCGAGCAGTGCCGGCGGCAAGCTGGCGCCGGCCGAGGCGTCGTCGAGCGTCGGCAGGCGCAGGACATCGCCGGCCCGCAGCGCCCGGCCGCCGTGACCGCCGAACTGGCCCAGGGTGAAGGTGCTCTTGCTGCCCAGGTAATCCGGCAATTGCAGGCCGCCGCGCAGGGCGAGGTAGCTTCGGACGCCCGCGCCCTGGATGGCGCCAAGCGTGAGCGTCGCGCCAGCGGGCACGAACAAGGCCGTGTCCATGGGCTGCTCGGCGCCATCGAGCAGGACCGGCAACCGCGCGCCGGTGACCGCCACCACCGCGGGCGCGCGAAAGCGCAGTCGCGGTCCCGACATCGTGATCTCGAGCCCGGCCGCGCCTTCGGCGTTACCCAGCAGCCGGTTGCCCAGGCGCAGCGCGCGGTCGTCCATGGGACCGGAAGGCGGCACGCCCACGGCCCAGTAGCCCTGGCGGCCTGGCCAATCCTGCACCGTGGTCAGCGTGCCCGAGGACAGCACGTCGAGCGCCGTGCTGCGGTAGGCCAGTGTTTCCAGGCAGCGCGTCCAGGGCGATCCGCTGGAAAAGGGCGCATCCGCGAGGATCTGGCGCAGATAGTCGCGATTGGTCTCCACGCCGTAGAGACGGGTCTGCGCCAGGGCTGCGTCCAACGCGTCGCGCGCCGCGTCGCGGGTGGGCGCGCAGGCGATCACCTTGGCGATCATGGGGTCGAAGAACGGCGGGATTTCGCAACCGGCTTCCACCCAGGTGTCGATCCGCAGCGCGCGACCGTCGGCGGCGGGGAAGGCCACCTCGCTCAGCAGGCCCGGACTGGGCTGGAAATCGCGTCCGGGATCTTCGGCGTACAGCCGCGCCTGGATGGCGTGTCCCTGGGGCCGCAGCCCCTGCGCGAGTTGCTCCAGCGGGGGCAGCGTGCCGGCGGCGAGTTCGATCATCCAGCGCACGAGGTCCACGCCCCAGACCTGCTCGGTGACGCCGTGCTCGACCTGCAGCCGGGTGTTGACCTCCAGGAAATAGAAGCGTTGCGCATCGCTGTCATAGACGAACTCCACCGTGCCGGCGCTGCGATAGCGCACCGCGCGCGCCAGCGTCACGGCCGCCTCGCAGAGCGCGTTGGCGATGGCATCGGGCAGGTTGGGCGCGGGGGTTTCCTCGATGACTTTCTGGTTGCGTCGCTGCACCGAGCAGTCGCGCACGCCCAGGGTCAGCACGCCGCCCTGGCCGTCGCCGAAGACCTGCACTTCCAGGTGGCGGGCGCGTTCGATGTAGCGCTCGATGAAGACGCCCGCATCGCTGAAGTTGCTCTGCCCCAGGCGCTGCACGACAGCGAAGGCGTCCTGTAGCTCCTGCGGTGACCGGCACACCCGCATGCCGATGCCGCCGCCGCCGGCGGTGCTCTTGAGCATCACCGGATAGCCGACCTGTTCGGCCGCGGCCAGGGCGGTTGCGGGGCTGTCCAGCAAGTCGGTGCCTTCGAGCATCGGCACGCCCTGTTCACGGGCCAGCGCCCGCGCGGTGTGCTTCAGGCCGAAAACCCGCAGCTGCTCGGGCGTGGGTCCGACGAAGGCGATGCCGGCGGCCATGCAGGCCTGCGCGAAGGCGGCATTCTCCGACAGGAAGCCGTAGCCGGGATGGATCGCGTCGGCGCCGGCGTCGCGCGCGGCGTCGAGCAGTTTGTCTGTTACGAGGTAGGTATTGTTCGCGGCGCCATCACCAAGGCAGTACGCCTTGTCGGCCTGGGCCACGTGCAGGCTGCCCGCGTCGGCGTCGGAATAGACGGCGATGCTCTGCACGCCCATCGCGCGCAGCGTGCGCTCGATACGGCAGGCGATGGCGCCGCGATTGGCAATCAGGAGTTTCTTGAACATTCGATCGGTCTCGAGTGGCGGGCCGTCCCGCGATGACATAGCGCGCCCCGGTCGTCCGGGGCGGGAGAGCGAGGCGCGCGAGCGCGGCCTCGATTCTCGACAGGGAAGAGCGATGTTCGGCGGCGCTCGACGGCGCCGCGTCCGTCAGTCCCAGACCAGCACTTCGGCGGGCGTCGGGTTCCAGCCGTTGCAGGGGTTGTTCAGCTGCGGGCAGTTGGAAATCAGCACGATGACGTCCATGGCGGCTTTCAGCTCGACATACTTGCCCGGACCCGAGAGGCCATCCTCGAAGGTCAGCCCGCCCTCGGGAGTGACCGGGACGTTCATGAAGAAGTTGATGTTGGCGCCGATATCGCGCTTGTCCAGCCGACCGTCGTGCAGGCAGGCGCGCAGGAAGTTGTCGCGGCAGCTGTGCATGTGGCGCTTGCCCAGCGCGTAGCGCACCGTGTTGCTTTCCTGGGCGCAGGCGCCGCCCAGCGTGTCATGGCGGCCGCAGGTGTCGGCCACGATGGTCAGCAGCGGATTGCCCAGGTTGGAATAGAGCACGCTGCCGGTGGTCAGGTAGATCTTGTCCTGGCGGCGCAGCGTGCGTTGCGGGTCGTAGCGCTCGCGCGGGTTGGCGGCGCTGTAGAACAGCGTATCCACGGCCTGGTTGCCTTCCAGGTCGAGCAGGCGCAAGGTCTGCCCGGCCTTCACCTCGAAGAGGTAGGGCTCGCCGGCGGGAATGACGTGGCGAAACAGGGCGGTCTCGGGCGTGAGTTGGCTGGCGGTCAATGACATGGCGGGGCTCCTCAGAGGTAGAGGCGTTCGGTATTGTGGAAAGCCCGGGCGTTTTCCGGGCGCGATGCGCGGCAGGCATCGGCGATGCTTGCGGTGCGGGCCTGGCCCCAGGCCATCCGGACCGGCCGGGGCGCATAGCGCGGACTCGGGTCCATCGGGTGCTGCAACGCTGTCAGGACCACCAGCGTGTCCATCGGCGCATAGAGCGCGACATGGTCGCCGGCCTGGGAATTGCCGCTGACGTAGCGCAGGATTCCGTTCTCATCGGCGGTGACCTTGCTGAACAGGTTGACGACCATCAACAGGTCTTCGAGATCCAGGTTCCACTTGCCCATCTCGACCAGCAGGTTGTCGTGGCCGTTGCGGAAGAAGCCGTTGCGCAGTTCCTGGTAGCGGCCGGAACCGTACTTGGCCTGCACTTCGCCGGCGTCCAGCACGCCGCCTACGCTGTCGTGCCAGCCGCAGCTGTCGGACACGATGGCGGCCAGCACGCGCCCCATGTCCGAATACAGGCAATGTCCTTCGGTCAGCCGGAAGGTGTGTTGGCCCTTGAGGGTGTCGGGCAGGTTCAGGCGCTCGCTGGGCTGGCGGGCATTGAGCAACATCATGCCGACGTTGGCGCCGCCCTCGAGGTCGGTGATGCGCAGGACCTGGCCGCGCTTGAGGATGAAAGACGCGTGGCCGCCGCCGGGGAGGGTCTCCTCGTACAGCGGGGCTTCAATGAAAAGGCTGTCGGTGTTCATGATGTTCCCTTTGTGTGGATATTTGCGTCGGGGGGCAGGGCGCGCGCGACGACGTGGGGCGGCAACGAGGCCACGGCCTTGGCGCCCGCCGCGCGGTCCGGGTTGAGCGGGATGTCGTAGGTGATGCGGGCGCCATAGGCCTGCGGCGCCTGGGGATCGATGCGCACCTTGTCGAACACCAGCAGTCGCGTGCCAAGATGGAATCCCTCCGACAGATCGTGGGTCACCATGAATACCGTCAGCCGGGCCTCGCGCCAGAGTTCGAGCAGCAGCGCGTGCATGTCCTTGCGTATGCCGGGGTCCAGCGCGCCGAAGGGCTCGTCGAGCAGCAGCATGCGCGGCCGGGTGATGAGCGCCTGGGCGATGGCCAGGCGTTGCTGCATGCCGCCCGAGAGCTGGTTGGGGTAGCGCGCCAGCGCGTGACCGAGACCGACCCGGTGGAGCATTTCCGCTGCGGCCTCGCGCGCGGCGCGCTTGCGCTGGCCCAGCAGGCGGCCGAGCAGTGGCGCGGCCCGCAATTCCAGCCCCACGGCCACGTTGTCCAGCACGTTCAAATGAGGAAAGACCGAGTAGCGCTGGAACACCACGCCGCGCTGGGCATCGGGCTCGGCGGGCAACGGCCGGCCCTCGAGCCGCAGTTCGCCCTTGCTGGGCCGCTCCTGGCCGAGCAGCAGCCGCAGAAAGGTGGACTTGCCACAGCCCGAGGCGCCCACCAGCGTGCAGAACTCGCCTTCGGCGATACGCAGGTTCAGCTGTTCGAGCACGACCTGGTCGCCATAGCGCTGCCAGACGTTGCGAATCTCGATGAAACTCATGGCGCGCTCCCCTCGGACCAGGGGAAGCACTTGCGGTGGATCAGGCGCAACGCCCAGTCCATCGCCCAAGCCAGGAGCGTGATCCAGGCCACATAGGGCAGGATGACATCCATCGACATGTAGCGTCGCACCAGGAAGATCCGGTAGCCCAGGCCGGCCGTCGCCGAAATCGCCTCGGACGAGATCAGGAATAGCCAGGCCGCCCCGAGCATCAGCCGCAGCGATAGCAGCAGCCGCGCCAGCAATTGCGGCAGTATCACGCGCAGCACCGCCGTCCAGCTGTTGGCGCCCAGGGTCTGCGCCTTGACCAGCAGTTCGGCCGGAATCTCGCGGGCCCGCTGCTCCAGGTCGCGCGCCAGCACCGGCGTGATGCCGATGACGATGAGCATGACCTTGGAGAGTTCGTCGAGTCCGAAGACGATGAACAGGATGGGCAGGATCGCCAGCGGCGGGATCATCGAGAGGACCGCCATCAGGGGCGACAGGGTCGCCCGCAGCATCGGAAAGGCGCCGGAGGCGATGCCCAGGCCCAGGCCGGCCAGGGCGGACACCCCGATGCCCAGCGCCAGGCGTGTCAGGCTGGCCAGCGTATCGGACCAGAGCAGCACGGCGCCGGTGCGTGCGTCCTCGGTGAAGGCCATCCGCGCGATGGCGTCGAGCATTTGCGCGACGCTCGGCAACAGGCGGTCGTCCGGGTTGTCGGCCAGCCGCGCGGACGAGGCGACCACGTAGACCAGCGCCAGCAGGATGAACGGCAGCAGCGCGAGCAGCCAGCGTTCGCCCCGTTCGGGGCGGCGATTGATGAAACGCATGGATGCCTCGCGCTCAGAGCTCGCCGTCCGCCGCGAGCTTCAGGTAAGTCGCGTCGAACCGGAGTTTGGTGTTCTTGGCGTTGCCGACGGTGGCGCCGCCGGGAAACGACATCCCGATGGCGTCGGCGCTGCGCGCGCCCTCGCCGAGCAGGCCCTTGTCGAACGAGAACTGCGCGACGCGCTTCATGGTGTCGGGGAGCTTCGGGCTGGAGACAAAGGCCAGTTGCCCCGCTGCCGTGTACATCATGGCCGTGGTCGCGAGCTGGGCCCGGTAGTCGGCGACAGTGGCGCCACCGGCCTTCGCCATCTGCGTGAGCGCGGCGCTGTCATTGGCTTTCATCAGGGCCATGACCTCGAACCAGGCGCCGGTGAGGGCCTTGCCCAGGGCGGGGTTGTCCTTGAGCGTCGCGCTGTTGACGACCATCAGGTCGATGATCTCGCCGGGCACCTTGCTGGAGTCGAAGACCTTGGTGCTGCCGGGCGTGGCGGCGATGGCGGACAGCTGGGGATTCCAGGTCACCACGGCCTGCACCCTGGGCGCCGCGAAGGCGCCGACGATGTCGGCGTCCGAGGTATTGACGACCTTGATGTCGCGCTCGCGCAGGCCGGCGGCCTCCAGGCCGCGCGCGAGCAGATAGTGGGACACGGAGAATTGCACGAGATGCACGCTCTGGCCCTTCAGGTCCTCGAGCGTCTTGCCGGTCCCTTTCAGGACGATGCCGTCGTTGCCGTTGGAGTAGCTGCCCGCCAACAGCGCCGTGCTGTCCACGCCGCTGGCCGCCGGCACCGTGAGCGCGTCCATGTTGGTCATGGTGCAGCCGTCGAACTTGCCGGCGGTGTACTGGTTCAGCGATTCGACATAGTCATTGAGCTGGGTGACCTGGATGTCGATGCCGTACCTCCTGGCCCACTTGGCAACGATGCCCTGGGCCTGTGCGTAGTCCCAGGGCATCCAGCCGGCATAAATGGTCCAGCAGATGTTGAAACTGGTTTTCGGGGCGGCGCTGGCCGGGGCGCCCCACAGTGTTGCAAGGCAAAGGGTCGTCAGACCCGCGAGACGGCGCAAAATCATATCGGGACACTCCGGTTGAGAGGACGGGCAACGGGAGCAGCCGGACGCCGATGGCGCCGCTCTCCCGGGCTTTTGTCCCGCCGTGTAACCTCAACCGAGGTCGTCGGCTCTCGGACCAGACATCCGCGTGATGCGGATCGGAACCCTAGCCAACCATTTGGTTCGCGGCACGCATGCCGCTCCCGTATGCTTTTCATCAAGCAACAATCGTGCCAACACCGTTGCGGGCAAGGTCGCGTCTTTTCCCCCTGGCGGAGGACGGGACAGGGCGGCGTCACGCACCAAGGCGGCGCAGTGGCGCGGCATGTTCCCCGTGGTGGTGCATGGCGTGGGGCATGCACGGCCTCGATGAGTCCGCGCGACCGCCGATTCTTGCCGCGCTTTTCGCATTGATATACTCCGCCGACCGCGCGCTTGCCCTTGTTCTCGCCACACGCGGACAGCCATCGCGCAACCACCGAAAGCACCCCAAACAGGAGTTCCCCCGATGCGCTTGAAGGCCCTCGCACTGTGTTTGATGACTGGATTCACGACCCTGGCCCAGGCCCAGGACAGCACGCAAACCTTGCAGCAAGCCTTGAAGCAGGTTCCGGAACAGGCGCTGACCGCCCCGGAGGCCATGCAGCTGTACTTCATTGATGTGCAGGCATGGCGAGGGCTGGAGCCGTCCGGCCCGACGTCTGACGGCATGCGCCGGCTGGCCCTGGCGCAATGGATCCGTCCGCTGCAATCCGTCGGCCATGGCCTGGACCAATGGTCGACGAACGCCAAGATTCCCTTCGACACGCTTTCGTATTTCGCCGCGTTCGGTCAGGCGCCGGGCAATGTCACCTACTGGGGGCTCAAGGACAAGCAATCGGTAGAAAAACTGGTGGCCAGCCTGAAGCAGGTCGATTTCACTGAGGTCGGCGGCGGTGTGCCGGGCTTGATCGCCAATGGCGAGGCCAACAAGATGGACATGACGAAGGCCAGCGGCCGCGATCCGTGGCGAGGGGACATGGGCAAGGCGAGCTTTGTCCTGCCTCTGGACACGGCGCTGGTCCAGGCGTGGGCGCCCGGCGGCATGGCGGCCCTGGCCAAGCCCGCGCCGTCCGTGGCGGACAGCGGCATCGTTGCCGCCGCGCTGAACGGCTTGAAAGTAGCGGTGCCCGCGGGCGGCGGCCGTATCGTGCAGGCGGCAATCATCTCGCCCGTCCTGGGGCTTGCGGCGCTCGATCCGGCGCAGGTGTTGTCTTCCGCGCCGGGAGACACGGACTCCGCGTCGCAGAGGCTCAAGGCCCTGGCTGAATCGAGCGGACGCGGCATTCCGCCATACTTCGCCGGCTTCATCGCGGACGCGCAGGTCAACAATGCGCCCGCGTTCGTGATGTCGCTGTCCTATGCGGATTGCGCCACCGCCAGGCAGGCGGTGGAGGGCATCGGCGCCGCATGGAAGCAGGACATGGCGGGCGTGGTGACTGCCGAGGTGTCCGGACGCGCCGTTCCGTCGGACAAGCTGTGTGCGGCGGTCGTCAGCGTGACGGGCGCCAAGGCGGAGAATGCGGGGAATCCGATTTTTTCCCAGGTGATGAATCGCTACATGCAGCGCGATTTCAATGTGCTGCGAATCGGCGCAACGGCCGGCTAGCAATCACGGGTGGTCGGGGTTGCGATCCGCCTGCGCGACGCGGGCGGATCGTCAACCGCCAGTCAAAGATACCTTGACCTGATCTCGTCCACGTCGAACGGCGTCACGCCCTCGTGGGGCGTAAATACCGCCTGTGCCGGCTGCCGCGTTTCGACCCGTTCTCCCCGCGCCCGCGCGTGCAGGTCAAACAGCGTCTCCAGATCCGGCCGAGGCGTGTGCACCAATGCCCGCAGCATCAGGGACACCCCGCTCAGGTTGTTCCGCACATTGTTCCAGCGCGGCGTGGACGTCAGTCCCAGGTCGGCCCAGATCACGCGCCGTTCCTGCAGGTCCATCACGAAGGGCAGGCAGATCTGCGTGTCCGACGCGATGTCGATCCGGTCGACCACCGTGCGTGGCTCGTACACTTCGCCCGAGGCCAAATCGGCGCGGGCCATCCAGCCGGCGAAGCACTCGGGCAGGTCGCAGTACGGCTGCTGGGTGTAGGAGTTGATGGACGTGACGACGTAGCGGATGCCTTTCTCGACGAGGGCGTCGATGTCCAGGTCGATGAACTCCGAGGCGCCTTGCGGGGCGTCGACGATGTCGCCGCTGTGGTAGCCGCCGAAGCCCTTCAGGTTGTAGTACGCGACCGTCTGCATGAACACGAAATTGGCGTCGAAGAAAGCGGCGGACAGGTCGATGTCCGTGCGCGCGCGGCCGTTCTTCCACCACAGGAACAGGCGGATGAAGCGTGTGTCCGGCAGCGGCAGGCGACTGCCGCGCACCAGCGTGCGCAATGACTTCGATGCGGCGCGCTGCGCCAGCGGCACGATGTAGTCGCGCAGCGCGGGGTCGACGAAGCAGCGGCCCAGCGGCGGCAGCGCGGCGAAGCGCTTGATGAGCGCGTCCTGGCAGATCCGGGCCGCGCGCGCCAGCGCTTCGGGCGCCAGCGGCTCGCGGTGATCCGGGATGCCGTAGACCTTGGCCAGTGCGCCCTTGGGCGTGAAGGCCCGCAAGGGCAGGGGGCGCGGCGCCCGGGCCTGGGCCAGCACCTGCAGCAGGATCGGCGTGGACGCTTGCGCCGCCACCGTTTCGAATGCGTCCAGCACGGCGTCCGGTTCGGTCGAGCGGCGCAAGGTCACATCCAGCCTGCGCGCGAATTCGCCGGGACGTTGTTGCAGCAGGGGTGTGAGCGCGGCGATGTGCCGTTGGGCCAGCAGTGTCTCGACGCGCGACCCGAACGAGGCCGGCGCGTCGTCGCGTCGCGCCGCCGTGATGGCCGCCAGGGCGCGCGGGTATTTGTCGGCGTAGTCGCCCGGGTGCAGCACTTCGGCCAGGCGCTTCCAGCGCTCGGCGTGGCGCATCACGTCTTCCACGGCGTTGGGCGCGCGATCGAGCAGGCGCAGCAGCAGGCGGCGCACGCCGCGCTTCATCGGCATGAAGCGTGTCGTCGCCGTGGTCAGCGACACATCTCCGCCGCTCAGGGCCACCGCCAGCCGCAGCGCGTCGGTCGCGGTCTCGACGTTGCGATCCAGGAATTCGTCCATCCGCGCATCGCCCGGCACGTGCTGGACCAGCGCGCCGCCAACCAGCGCGCGGATCTCGCGGAATGGCACGTCCTCGGGCAGCAAGCGGAAGACATCGCCGCGATATTGCCGGATGAACCAGGCGACATCGGCGGCGTCCACGTCGGACAGCGAGGTGCGCGACGAGACCAGCGGCGCCAGCAGCGACTCGAATTCAGCGACGCTGCCCAGTTCGACGAGCCAGGGCACGAGCTTGCCCTCGAGCAAGGGCGGGCGGGCATGCTCGTGCGCCGGCAGGCGGCGCAGCGTGAGGTAGTGCATGACGGCCGTCAGGTACAGCTCCGCTTTCGAGGCTTTCAGCACCTGCTCGGGGAAGCCCGGATAGAACGGCTGGTGCTGCACGTGCGCGCCGACCCGGCGGCGCAGCACGCCAAGCATGTCGCGCAGCCAGCGCGCGAGTTCATCGGCGGACAGCATGCCGATCCGCTCGATCACCGACTCGGACAGAATGCAATGGAACGCCGCGATTTCCTGGATGGCCGACGCGACCTGGGCGCGCGTGGCGCCGCCAGAACCCACGGGGACGTGGACCTTGGTGGCGCGGCGCAGGAACAGTTCCTGATTCATGCTTGCCTTGCTCCGGTGGCTCGCCGCGGCGAGCGAGCGGCGGCGTCATGGCGACGCCGATGTGAAAACGCCTGCGTGACGCAGGCGCGGTGTGGAGAGCGGGACCCCTAGGTAATCAGGGTGAGAAGGAAGGTGTCCCATAGCCACGCAGAGCATTGTACGGAAGGTTGCGCGGACTCGCCAGGTTGATGAAGGGGCGCTATCGTCTGTCCATCCCAAGGAGGCGAGGGCGGCAGATGCGAAATCCCTATGCGTCGAGATTGCGGCTGATGGACTACATCGCGCCCCGGACGCGCCTGTTCCGCTGCCGGCATGCCTTGCTCTTCGGCAGCCGACATGCCCAGGCGCCGCTCGTGGCCCGTGTCGCCTTCCTGCATCGGATGGGTTATTTCGAGACGCTCATCGTGTCGGGTGGCAGCACGCAGGGGCGGGAGCCCAGCGAGGCCGAGGAACTGGCGGCGCGATTGGTGGAAGCCGGCCTGGACCACCGCGCGCTCATCCTGGAGACGGCATCGGGCAACACCAAGGAGAACATACAGTTGTCGCGCGAGAAGATGCATGGCGTGGGCGTGGACCGTCTGCTGCTGATCGGCAAGATCTACGCCAAGCGACGCTATGTGATGACGCTGCGCCGCCATTGGCCGGAGATCAAGACCGTGGCGTGCGATGCCATGAACTATTTCGGCGTCTCCAGGGACGCGTGGTGGACCAACCAGGAACTGCGCGCGCGCATCCTGTCGGAGCGGCGCAAGATCGCGACCTACCTGGGACGGGCCGATATCCAGGAGGTGGACGTAGTGGATGAACGCTTCGTGCTGGACGCGGCTGGCTCACCGCCAGGATCCAAGATTCTCGATCGCACGCCATGACAGCGTACGGTTCGCATATTGACATATCGGTAATTTCCGATATGATCCCGCCATGGACCTGCTAGACATTTTCAAAGCCCTCTCGAACCGCACCCGCCTCGACATCCTCAAAGGCCTGAAGGATCCCGAGCGGCATTTCCCGCCGCAGGACGAGGGCGACGTGCATACGGTGGGCGTCTGCGTCAGCAGCATCCAGGAAGGCGTCGGGCTGTCGCAGTCCACGGTGTCCGACTACCTGGCCACCCTGCAACGCGCGGGCCTGGTCGAGGTCCGGCGCATCGGCCAGTGGACCTACTACAAGCGCAATGAAGCCAACATCAGTGCCTTTGCCAAGCTGATCGGGAAAGAGCTCTGAATTTTTTTGCCGGCAAATATCGAAAAATCCCGATATCCCTTTTTATCGAAATCAGGAGTTGAAATGAAAGCAATCGTGCTCAAGTCATTCGGCGGCCCCGAGTCGTTCGAACTGTGCGACGTGCCCAAGCCCGTGCCACAGGCGGGGCAGGTGCTGGTGCGGGTGCATGCCACGTCGATCAATCCGCTGGATTACCAGGTCCGTCGCGGCGACTATCCCGATCTGGTGCCCTTGCCGGCCATTACCGGCCACGATGTCTCGGGCGTGGTCGAGGCCGTCGGGCCGGGAGTAACGGCCTACACGCCGGGCGACGAGGTCTGGTACACGCCGCAGATCTTCGAGGGGCAGGGCAGCTACGCCGAATACCACGTGGCCGCCGAAGGCATCGTCGGCAGGAAGCCCGCCGCGCTGAGCCATCTGGAGGCGGCCAGCCTGAGCCTGGTGGGCGGGACGGCCTGGGAGGCGCTGGTCGCGCGCGCGGGGCTGCGGGTGGGGGAGAACATCCTGATCCACGGCGGCGCCGGCGGGGTTGGCCACGTGGCGATCCAGCTTGCCAAGGCCATCGGCGCCCGGGTGCTCACGACCGTGCGCGAAGCGAACTTCGCCTTCGCGCGCGAGATGGGCGCGGACGTGCTGATCGACTATGAAAGGGAGGACTATGTCGATGCCGTCTTGCGGGCCACGGATGGCCGGGGCGTGGATGTCGTGTTCGATACCATCGGCGGCGATACCCTGTCGCGCAGCCCCGACGCGCTGGCGCAACTGGGTCGCGTGGTTTCGATCGTGGACATCGCGCAGCCGCAGAACCTGATCCAGGCCTGGGGCAAGAACGCGGCCTATCACTTCGTGTTCACCCGGCAGAATCGCGGCAAGCTCGATGAGCTGAGCGCATTGGTGGCGCAGGGCCGGTTGCGGCCGCATGTGGGCGCGGTCTATGGGCTGGCTGATATTCCGGCGGCGCATGCGCGGCTGGAGAGTCGCAATAACGGGCTGCGGGGGAAGATCGCGATTGAGGTCGTACCCGCCTAGCGGGCGGGGCGCTTGCCGCGTCGGGTGGCGCGCGGTTTGGTGGCCGGGAATCAGCGCAGGCTTCGGTTGATGGCGATGGTGAGCCGCCAGTGGGCCAGCCATAGCGCGATGGCCAGCAGGCCGGCGCTCATGCCGACGTGGCCAGGAAACAGCGACAGGATCTGCAGGACGCACCAGCCATTGCCCAGCATCAGCCAGGTCCGCAGCCGCCGCGCGTCGCAATGGGGTCGCAGGGCCTGGCCGATCCCGTGGATGATGTAGAAGTCCTCGACGAAGTTCGCTGGAATGGCGAACATCCACCACACCACGTTGCCGCGCGCGCCGGTCAGGCGCAGCGTGCGCTGCAAGGTCGCGCAGTACAGGGCGACCAGGGCAAGAAAGCCCAGCACGAGCGCGAGGTTGCCGGGGAAGGGGACGAGGAATATCTCTCCCAACAGGCCCGCGCCCCACTGTGGCGCCCAGAGTGGATATGTCAGCAGGGCGGTCACGGCCAGCGTGCCGAAGACGCGGATGAGGATATGCATGGCGCGAGTGTAGGGGCAGCACTCGCCGGCTAGGTGCCCGCAATCAGAAATTCTTCGGCGCTCGACAAGCTCAAGCCGTCCGTTCGCCCCGCGAAGTACCGCTGCGCGAGCACGGAAGGCGTAACATGCCGGACATGGCGGAACCCCGCCTCTCGCGCCATCGCCATGATCTGGGCCGGCGCATAGAAGCTGATGAACGGCGTCCCGCTGGCGCGGGCGCCCTTGATCGCCATCTCAATCCCTGGCCGGACCTCGGGCGCCATCTGTTCCACCGGCAGCATGAACGTCATGGCGAGCGTGGAGCCGGGCGCCAGCGCGGCCACCTGGCGAAACGTGGCCAGCGTCGCGTCCCGGGTCAGATACATGCTGACGCCCGTGGACGCGACGAATGCCGGTCGCGTCGCATCGAAGCCCGCCTCGGCCAGCGCTTGCCAGGCGGAAGCGCCGGCCTCGAAGTCCACCGGGACCAGTTTCAGCCAGTCCGGCACGCCATGGCCCAGCTCGACCAGCCGCCGGCGCTTCCATTCCTGCGGCGCGGGCTGATCCACTTCGAACACGCGCATGCGGCTGGCGATGTCGGGCCGGCGCTGGGCGAAGCTGTCCAGGCCCGCGCCCAGGATCACATACTGCGCGACGCCCTGGGCGGCCTGTTCCAGCACCAGGTCTTCCACGAAACGCGCCCGCGCGACCATGGACGCGCGGAAGGTCCGGGTGAAGACCGGATCCATGTCGGGGCGCTGGCGCCAGCTGTCCGGCGGGGCCAGCAGCCGCAGGCCGATGTCGTCCTCGAAGACATGGGGCGGCGCATCGGCCTCCAGATGCAGGGCGCGCCACAGCGCCGTGCGCTCGGCCGTGCTGTCCGGGGCGGGGGCCTTGCTGTGCTCTGGGGTTTTGCGGCCTTGCATGGCGGCTCCGCTTTCTTACTTGGGCGCCTGAAGGCTCCAGTCGCGGCCATCGGGATCGCGCACGGTCATTTCCTGGGTGCCCCAATGGGTGTCCTGGAACGGGCTGACGATGTCGACACCGGGGTCGAGCTGGAGCGCCCTGGCATCGGCCACCTTCATCACCAGCCGCATGGCCGGCGGTTCGCTGGCGGGCACCTCGGCGATGAAGAGGTACGGGCCGGGGCCGTTGCGCAGCTGGCCGGAGTTGTGGTCGGTTTCGAAGTCGAGCGTGTAGCCCAGGGACTGGAAGAACTTGGCCGACTTGCCCCAGTTGTGGGTCGTCAGGAATATGGCCTCTACACCTTCGGTTTTCATGGGATGGCTCCTAGTTTGGGTCGGCGGGCTTGTCGGCGTGGCCGGCCAGATAGGCCCGCAGGGCTTCGGCGACCAGGGCCGACAGCGAAAGCTCGGCTTCGATCGCATGGTGTTTGACCTCCCGGATCAGGCTGACCGGCAGGTACACGTTGAACTGTTTGACGCTGTCATCACTCATGTTGCTATGATGCTAGCAAGCTATATTTTTTGTCAATGCCGTTTGGCGACACGCTTTGTCGATACGCATCGTCAACGCCGTCAAACGGTCACCCAGTCAGGCTGTGATGGCCGGACGCGGCAGGGGCAAGTCGCCCGACGGCGTCCCGGGGCTCTCCCGCCGCGAGGCTGGCGCCGTGGCGGCGACGGCCCGTCCCGCCGCGCAGGCCGTTCCCAACGGCCGACGCCAGTTAACATGTGGCCCAATGACCACGCAGCTGACCGTCTCATCGGCGCAGTCGTCCCATGGCGGACGCCCGCCTCAGCCAGATCACCTGTTCCCGTCCCTGATCGCGACGGCGGCGGATCATCGCGGCGTCCAGTCCGCATCAAGGAGTCCCTGAATGGCGGAGCTGGCCTATGCCTATCTTGCCCCTTCCGAATTCGCGCAGCGCCCGGGCCAGGCCGACCTGAGCCTGGCCACCAGCGGCGGCGTCGCGCTGTCGGGCGCGGTGGCGCATCCCTTCTTTTTTTCCGGTTTCGTGGCGCAGCCGGCCGTGGTGGCGCAAGCGCTGCTGATGCTGGCGCGGGTGGCGCGCACGCGGTTCTATGTGCCGCCGAATACGCTGGCGGCGGTGCTGCGGGCTGCCGATCCGGTCGTGACGTCCACGCCCGAGGGCCTGCGCTTCGAGTCGTTCAGCGTGTGCTGCGGCGTGTATGCGCGCCTGGACGTGGACGCGGCGGCGCTGGACGCCACGCACGTGGCGCCGGGCGTGACCAATGTGGATGTGAATCCGCCGCTGCGCCAGGCGCTGGCGGGGCTGCGCGCGTCGGAGCCGCTGCACCTGAACGTGGGCAGCGATGCCTTGCGGGTGTCTACCGGTTCGGGCGAGATCGTCGAGGAAAAGGTGCCATTGCCCACGCGCTGGCTCAAGGGTTTTGCCGAGACGCAGATGCTGTCGGCGGGCATGGCGTGCCGCCATGAGCTGACGGGGGCGGCCCTGCGCCAGTTCGTGCAGGCGCTGCCGCGCTCATCGGCGACCAAGACCGTGATGTGGGCGACCCAGGCGGCCCGCTCGCTGCGGCTGGCCACGCAGGCGACGCCCGGCGCGGTCTGCGTGGCGGGGCCGGAGCGGTTGCGCGTGCTGGAGCCCTTGCTGCGCCATGCCACCGCGCTGCGCGCCTATGGCGCGGAGACGGCGGCGGGCGCGCTGCCGCAGGCCAGCGCCTGGGTGCTGGAGCTGCCTGGCGCGCGCGTCACGCTGGGCCTCAGCCCGGAAAAGGCGCGCGGTTTCTCGGGCGAGGGCGCGGTGCTGCACCTGGTCGCGGGCGGCGATGCGAACGAGGACGCGGCGTTCGTGTCGACGCTGCTGGCCTTCGAGCCGCGCATCGATATCGCGCAGCTGGCCGCCCGGGCCTTGTTGCCCGAAGCGCAGATCGCGTCCGCGCTGGGCGTGCTGGCGTCTTCTGGCCAGGTGGGGTTCGACCTGGCGGCGGGCGCGTACTTCCATCGTCCGCTGCCGGTGCAGGCGGGGTTGCTCGATACGTTGCATCCCCGACTGGCCGAGGCGCGCAAGCTGGTGGCCGGCGGCGGCGTGCGGCGCGAAGGCGAGGGGCAGTACACGGTGCACTCGGCGCAGCAGCGCTACCGGATCGCGCTGGGCGCGGAGCCTGCGCAAGACCGCTGCACCTGCCCCTGGCACGCCAAGTATCAAGGCACGCGCGGGCCCTGCAAGCACACGCTGGCGGTGCGCATGTTCCTGGATCCCCTCAATGCGCCTGGAGCCGAAGCATGACCTTGACCCTGACCGAACGCCGCGCGGCGCTGCGCGAGGCCGCCGGCGGCGACGCGGCGGATATCGCGCCGTTCGCGCGCGCCCTGGACGGCGCGGACGAGGACGATCGCGCCGCGCTGGCCAAGGCCTTGCCGCCATCGCGCCTGTTCGGCGCGGAAGGGCCGACGCCCCGGGCCTGCTTCGTGCTGGCGGCGCTGGGCAAGCCCAAGCTCGCGGCGGAGACGCTGACGCCGGCGGATATGGAGCGCAAGCGCGAGTATGGCGCGCGCCATGGCGAGATGGCGCCGGCCGTGATCCACGCGGCGGCCGGACGGGACGCCGCGTGGCGCGCCGCATTCATCGATCTGCTGGTGGAGCAGTACTGGTGGAGCGAGCATCTGGCTTGGCCGGTGTGCCATGCGCTGGTCCGGCTGGACGGCGACGCGCCCTTGTCCGCGGTCTATCTGCGGTGTTTCGTGCAACAGGTCAGCGCCATCGGCGCGGACGGGCAACTGGACGCGGACCACGGCAAGCTCATGGCCGCGCATCTGCGGGCGCATCCCGATTGGGTCGAGCGTGAGTTCTGGGCCTTGTTCCGGGTCGAGGGCATGGGCGCCGACTACCAGCTTGTCGAGCGCACCGGGCCGGCATGGGACGCGGCCGTTCTGGCGCTTTGCGAGGACGACCCGGCGTTCCGCGAGCGCCTGCTGGTTGAATCGCGGGAGGCCCTGCTGCGCGATTTTTCGGCGAAGAACATCGCCTGGTATTTGCGCATGCATCGCCTGGCCGATCCGGCCGCGCACGAGGTCGCGGCCAGCCAGCACGCGTATTTCGCCGTGCTGGCCACGGCGCCGAGCACGGCGGTCGGCCTGGCCCAGGACATGCTCAAACGCGCCGCCGGGCAGCTGGACGTGGACGCGGTGATCGAGGCCGGAGCCGCCGTCCTGACGCGTGCGGAGAAGAAGCTGGTCAAGGCCCAGCTGGGGCTGTTTGCCGCGCTCAAGACCGATGCCGGGCAGCGGGATCGCCTTTCGCGGATCGTCGGCGAGGCGCTGGCAGGCATGCCGCTGGACCTCGCGCCGCTGGCGCGCAAGCTGGTGCTTGCGTCCGACGAGACGCAACCGCCCGATGCGAGCGGCGAGCCAAGCGCGCCGAAAGACGGCGCAGCCCGGGCAATCACGATGCCGCCGCCGCGCCGCGAGCCGCTGCCGGATCTGCCCGACCAAACGCTCGCCATCGTCGACGACGAGACATTGCACGCCTTGATCGGCGCGCAGTTCGAGGGCGCCGGGGACGGCGCCGAGCTGCCGCGCATCGTCGACTACCTGGCCAGCCGCCCGCAACTGCGACTGCCGGAGGCGCTGCAACACCGCGCCGCCGAGATCATCGAATCGGTGTGGGACGAGCGCAATGCCTCGCCGCGACGCCTGCTGGCCGCCGCGTTGCTGGGCCGGGATGACGTCAGTTTCCAGGGCTATGCGCGCTATGTCGTGGCCAGCGCGGGCAAGCCGGATCCCGTGGGCGTGGCATTGCGGGAACAGACCTTCACCAGCAGCGGCTACGACGCGGCGACGGGCGACTGGACGATCCGCGAGACCGGAACCTTCCGCTCGGGCTACCAATATCTGCCGACGCATGCGCCGCTGGCTCTGCTGGCCGGCGTCTTTCACGAGCTGCGAGCCAGCCGGGCGCGGGGCGAACCGTTCATTCCGCCGGTGGCCGTCCCCGGCCAGCGCTTCGTCTGGGAACGGGTGCTGGCCGAGCCCGGCGCAGGGACCTTCTCGCGCGACTTGCAGGTGTTGGGAGCAGGGCCCAAGCCGTTCTGGATGGCGGCGGCCGACGCCTGCGCTTCGCCGGCCCTGGATGTCGCCGACGTGCCCGCCGAATTCACCTTCCGCGCCCAGGAGGCGCGCGAGCTGGACGGCTACGACCAGATGGTGCGGTGGACGGCCTGGCTGCTGCGATCCAACCCCGACACGCTGGCCGCGCATTTCCATCCGATGTTGTGCGCGGCGGTGAATGTGATCAACGTGCGCGGCCTCGGACCGCTGCTGGCGGCGCTGGGCGCATCCCGCCAGGCGCCGGGCGGGCCGGTTTATTCGGCCTTGGCGCTGGCCGCGTCCGCGAAGATGACCGAGCAGCGCGCCCAGGCGGCGGAAGCGATCGCGCGGCTGGCCGACGCCGGCTTGCTGGATCCCGCGCCGTTCGCCGGGCAGATCGCGGCGCATCTGGCGGACGGCTTCGCCTTGGCCGGGCGGCTGGCGCAGACGCTGGCCGACGCGGCCTCCATCAGCGCGCTCGCCGGTTGCCGCGCGCTGCAGACGCTGGAGGCGCTGCTGCCGCGGCTGTTCGACGCCGACGGCAAGCCGATGGCCCAGGCCGCCAAGCTCATCGAGCTCGCCGCGCGCCTGTCCAATGACTATGGCATGCCGATAGCCGTGCCCGCCTCGCTGGCGGCGCGGCGCAAGGGCGGGTCGGTGCTGGCGGTGACCTTGCGCAGCCTGGAAACCGTCGCGCCGCGCGTGACGCCCCTGGCCGAAACCGCCGCTGCCGCCGCGCAGCGCACTCACGAGGAATAGCCGCTCGCATGACGACTTACGAAAATATCTTGGGCTACTACCGCGACCTGGCGCGGCTGGTCGAGGAAGGCGCGAGCTTGCGCGCGCTGTACGACGCCATGCTGGGCGTGCAGTCGGAAGACCTGCGCGCGGTGGATGCCTCGCCCAGGCGGCTGCGCGAGATGGCGCAGGGCTGGTCCCAGCGCCCGAATTTCGTGCCGATCCGCCTGAATGAGCTGTTCAACGGGCTCCAGGTCGAGCACACCGATGACTACGTGCTGGCCATGGTCGGCGGGCTGGGCGGGCGGCACGAGCAGGAAGTGCGCCTGTTCATGCTGCGTCATGACCATGCGCTGCGCGACCAGGTGTTCTGGCGGGTCTTCGAGGTGGAAGGCGGCGGCGAGATTTCGCTGGCCAACATCGACAAGTTCTCGCGCGAGGAATTCAACTGGCATAACACGGTCGTGCTGCTGGCCAACGAGGGCACGCTGGACCGGGGCCGCGTGCTGCGCGGCTGCCTGGAGGCGCTCAACCGCGATTTCTCCGCCTATCGCGCCGGCTGGTTCTCGCGCGTGTATGCGTCCCTGGCGCCCACGCCCGCAGAATCGGCGGCGGACCAGCCACTGTTGCGCCTGTGCCTGGGTTCGTCGATCACCGCCACGGTGTCGCTGGGCGTCAAGCAGCTGGAGTTCCTGCACAAGCACGGCCTGCTCGAAGCCGCGCCCTTCGTGGAAGCCTGCGGCGGCGCATTCTCGGGGCCGAAAGCGGCGGCGCTGTCGGTGCTGCGCATGCTGGAGGCGCTGGGCGCGCGGGCCGCCGTCGAAGCCGAAGCGGTCGCGCAGGCGCTGGCCTTGGGCCTGGGGCATCCGCATGCCGACGTGCAGCGGGCGGCGGTGAAGGCGCTGGCCAAGCTGGGGCGTGAGGATCTGGCGCAACAGCAGCGCGATGCGCTGGCGCCGGCGGTGGCGGCAATGCTGCCGGACGCCGGGGCCGGGAGCGCGGCAGGGGATGGGCTGACGGCGGACGGTGATGCCCAGCCTTCATCCGACGCGCTGCCCGGCTTGCCGCCGCCCGTGCCGCTGCGCCCCTGGACCGACGAGGACGCCCAGGAGCGCTACGCCGCGCTGCTGGAAGCGTCCGCCGACGCGCTGGAATTCGAGCTGGCGCTGGCCTGGCTGGCGACATCCGGGCAGGTGGCGGCCACGGTCGCGCCCCTGGCGAAGCGGGCGCGCTACCTGGCCGAGCGCGACGAGCAGCACTACGCGGCGGCGCTGCTGCTGGCGGCGCATGATCCCGCGAGCGCGTTCCTGCCTCGGAAGTACTGGCAGAAAACCAAGAGCCGGCAGGTCAACGGCGAGTGGGTGCAGGAGAACGTGGGCGAACCCCAGGCGCTGCCCAGCGCCGAGGAAACCACCATGCTGCCCAGCTTCATCAGCCGGCTGCGCGAGGTGGCGGGGATCGTGCAGGGCAGGGCGCCATGCCGTCCGCTGCTGGCCACGCCCACCGACACGCAGGGCTGGGTCGATGCCGATGTCCTGCTGGCCCGTTTCGAGGCGGGCAAGGGGAGCGGCGCGCCGTTGCCGGTGGATCTGACCCAGGCCTTGCTGCGCGTGCCGGCCGAACAGCGCGCGCGCGTGGTCGAGGCCACCGGCGGCGCGTGGCCGCGCATCACCGACACCTTGCGGATCGAGTGGCACAGCCGTGGGTCGGAAACCTTGAAGGCCGATGGATCTCCCCAATGGGTGTGGTGGAACCCCGTGATCCACGCGGAGGCCGTGGAAGCGCCCTCGGCGACGCAGCCGGCGCTGATTCCGTCGGGCCCGCTGCGCTACAACGACGGCGTCGACGCCCATGCGCTGGTCTGCGCCGAAATTGGCCTGGCCCATCCGGCGTCGACCTTGCCGCTGGTCGCCGCCAATCTGGTGCTGATGAATGTCGCGGCGGGCGACGATGCCGAACACCGCGCGGCCGCCATCCTGCGCGTGCTGGCCACGCATCCGGGCGCCTGGCATTCCGTAACGGCCCAGTTGCTGGCCCTGGGCATGGCGGCCAAGCAGGCCGGGGTGCGCGCGCAGGCGGTGGAAGTGTTTGCCGCCGCGATCCCGGGCCGCGTGGACGCGGCGGCAGCGGCGCAGGCCTACGCCGCCTGCGCGCCCGCCATCGTCCTGACGCGCTGGGCGGAGTCCTTCACCGACGCGGCGACGCTCGCGCCCGCGGCCGTCATCGCGGTGCTGGGCAAGCTGTTGCCGCGCCTGGACCCCAAGGCGCGCGGCATCGGGGCGCTGCTGACGGTGCTGCTGGATGAGTCGTTGCGCCATACGCAGCCTGTGACGGACACGGACCTGCGCGGCTGGCTGGCGGGCTTTGCCGGTGGGTCCGCCGCCGCCAAGGCCGCCAGGGCGCTGTTGGCGTTGGGGACGCCCTAGCGCGTCCGTCGGTGTTCGCCGGGCCGCCGCGATCAGCGATATAGTGGCGTGCCTTCAAGGTGCCCGCCTGCGCGGCGAGCCGGTATTTTTCTTTGATTCAGGAAGCCTGCATGACCCAGACCGCCGAACAGTTTCACGAACGCATGTGGGATATCCTGGATCCCGTTGACACCGAGTACTTCGAGGTCGTGGCCGCGCCCGCGCCCGACGCGCAGGCGATATACAGCCTGGAGGCCGCTGTCGGCTTCCCGCTGCCGGCGGCGTTCGCGGCCTTCTGCCAGCGCGCCAACGGCCTGTGCGTGATGGCGCGCGAGGAAGCCTGGCCGCATGCGAAGGAATTCGAGGTCGGCCCCGCCTGGACCTTCTGGCGCGGCCTGGTGCTGCTGGGCATCGATGCGCCGGAACTGCCTGAATGGGCCAGCATCGCGGCGCAGCAGCGCCAGCTGGCCGAGGCCGGCCTGCCCGGCATCCTGCCCGTGCTGAAGATCGTGGGCGACGGCAGCCGGATCTGGGGCGTGGATCAGGCGGGAACGGTCGTGGTGATCGACGACATGACCGATCCGGAGCCGCTGGAAGGCGACCTCACCGACCTGTATGCCGAGCAGATCGCCGAGCTGATGCAGCGCCAGCAGGACATGGCGCAGCGATTGGCTGAGCGCGCGACGCGCAAGCAGGGCAAGTTGCCGGGGTAGCGCGGCGGGACGCCGGTTGATCCCTTGCTTGACCAATATCCCTCGAAACACTTCAAACCGCCCAGGACCACACATGATCCGTTTACCGAGCAAAGTCGCCGCCTTGGCCGCAGGCATGCTGATGACGCTGGCGTGCCAGGCGCAGCAAGCGGCACAGCAACCGGCGCAGGCGCCCGCGTCGTCGGCAACGCCTTCGGCGCAGCCGCCCGTCGTCGGCGCCTGGCGCAAGGTGTCCGATGCGCAGTTCAATCAGCAATACCGTTTCTCGATGCTGCCCGGCGTGGCGGCCGCGGGCGGCAAGTGGGCGGTGTACGACTACAAGGCCGGCAAGACCGTGTGCTGCCTGGTCGTGGTCGGGCCGGAGATCAGCGAGGCCGAGCTGGACAGCAACTACGGCATTCCGGGCCCGTGGATCACCGATCTGGTCAACGGCTGGAACCTGGACGCCGCGCCGTACCGGCCCCGCGTGCAGCTGTTGCGCGCCGAAGGCGCCTTGCTCGACTACGAATTCTCGGACATGGCCGATGAGCTGGGCGGCCTGCTGCTGCCCGCCCAGGCCCGGGCGGTGGCGCCGCGCACGCTGGAACTCGATGGCCAGCGTTACAGCGTGACGCGCAAGGATGTGCCGCTGGCCAGCGACGACGGCATGGTGCATGCCTATGCGCTGCGTCCGGCCCAGGGCGGCAAGCCCCTGGCGGTCGAGGTTCCCTACGGGATCTATTGAGCGCGATCGTGGCGCGACGTGTTTTGAGAAGGAGATGACGGCAAGCATGAGCGCAACCCTGCAAGTCGCGGAAGAACCCCTGTCCGACGAGGACATCCTGCTGCTGCGCCGCAGCCGCGGTGGCAGAGCGCTGACGGCCGTGTTCGCCGGCCTGATGTTCCTGCTGCTGGCGAGCAGCGTGGTCCTGTTCGTGGTGCTGGTCATTGTCGACCGCAGCTTGCTGATCAGTGGCGACGGCGTGGTGATCCTGTTGTGCACGGCGGCGATGGGTGCCTTCGCGGTGTTTCTCGGGCGCAGGTTGTTGAAGCTGCCGCGCGCCTGGCGTCGCTTCAACCAGGTCTTGAAGGGGCGCATGCCCAAGCAGATCGTTGCCGGCCATCTGACCGGCTTCGGCCCGGCCGAGTCGCCCGGCATCTGCTACGCCTTTGGCGAGCAGCGCGTGAATGTGGCCCTGCCGTTCTGGAACGAGGTGTCCAGAGACACCCGCGATGGCTTCCGGCCCCTGGCGGCCGCGGCGCTGACGGACCTGCCCGTGCGGCTGCATCTGCTGACGCTGTCGCCCGACACACCGCCCGTGCTGCTGCGGGCCGAATATCCGATGAGCACGCAAGTCTGGAATTCGGTCGAGGAAATCAGCGATGCCGACCGCGAGGCCGTGCGCAATGAGGAACTGAGCCTGCGCAAGTTCTTCTACGTGGTCGCCCTGGTCGTGCTGGTCGGCAGCCTGTTCTGGAGCCCCTTGATCCTGCTGGCCGGCTTTCTCTTCCTGCTGGGACTCGTGCTGGGCATGCGCAGTCCCAGGCTCAAGCGCGCGCGGTACAAGCACGGCGTGCGCGGCGTGGTCGAGGAAGTCGTGACCTATCGCTTGCGCACGACCAACTCGAACGTTTCCACGTTGGTTCACAACTATCGCATCGGGGGCCTGATGTACCGGGTCGAGCACTTCGGGCCGGTGGCCGAGCCGGGTCAGCGCGTGGAGTTCGAGTATCTGGAGGGATCGGACTTCTTCGGGCCGCGCGCCTTGTTCTTCCGGATCGAAGACCAGCCGGTCATGACGCTGTGAGGGCGTCGAGCAGGGCGTCGGGCGCCGCCGGCCTTCGCCGGGTCGCATGCTAAATATCATCAGGAGCAATCTATGCCAGCAGTCATGGACGTATCCGATCAGCCTGAGGGTTCCGTGAGCGATGCCGGGCGCTATGCGCTCGGCCTGACGGAGCCGGGCAGTCATGTGCTCATCCGGGAGGCGGGACGCGGCGATCTGGTCATCGGACCCGCCGGCATGGGCAAGAAGGCGGATCTGCACGTGGCGCCCGACGCGGCGATCCACTGGCCGGCGTTCGATCCCTATGCCACGCCTGCGGGATCGCCGTGGCCGCGCCATATCGGCTATCACGGTAATGACGCCGGCTTCATCGGCTGGTCCGAGCGTCGCCCCATCGAGCAATTCAGCTGGACGCCGGCATTCGGCGATGCACGCCGCGTCGACGCCGGCGCCGCGCGGATCCAGACCTTGCAGCTGCGCCTGGAGGAAGGCGGCGGTCATCTCGACATGACGCTGCCGCCGGGTTGCGCGCTGCACCTGTTTGGCGATCTGTCGCGCCTGACCGCCGACGGCGAGCCGCCGGGTTCGCTAACGCTGGCGCCCACGCCGGGCCGCCGGCCAGGCATGGCGCCTTATGTCCTGCCCGACCTGGGTCTGCTGCAACAGGCGTCGTCGCTGTCGCTCCATGGCGGGCCGATGGGACAGGCGATTTCCCTGCAAGGCATCGAGCGCTTTCCGGCGCTGACGCAGCTCATGCTGTGGGGCCGTTTCGCCGATTGGGACGCGCTGTTGCGGCTGCCTCGTCTGCGGGCCCTGGAAATCCGGTTCACGCCTGACCTGCAGGGCATGCCGCCGCTGGACAGCTGGCCGCTGCTGGACCGCTTCATTGCCTACAACGTCGACGAGGCCGCCGGCAAGCGGCTGAGGGCTCAGATGAAGGCGCGTGGACAGCAGCGGGCCTGGACCGGCCATGCCTCGGTCAGCCAGTTGCGCAAGCCGGAATGGTGGCAAAGCGAGTACGGGCGGCCCTTCTCGGGTTGGAGCGGCCGTCAGGCCAAGGCGGCGAACGCGGCCTACGATGCGGCGCGGGACGCGCTCGACGGCGCGGCGGATATCAAGGCGGCGCAGGCCGCGATCACGGCCTTCGCCGCGCATTTCAACCAGATGAAGGGCATCGAGACCTCGGAGCGCGACGACATCGGCGAGGCCGTCTGGCAGTTCAGCCAGCGGGATTCGGCCTTGCGGCTGGGCGTGACCGAGGAGCAGGCACAGCGCTGGTTCGATGCGGTGCGGGACTACTAGGACGGCAATCGGACATGGTCGGGAGGCTGGGCCGCCGGGGCCGCCGCGCGCCGGGGGCTGTCCCGCGCAGCGGGAGCCTTAACGGAACTGATGGATATCGAAAGGGCCGTCGCCGACCGCCGTGCCCACGACCCTCAGTTCCGGATCGAGCCATTCGGAGTAGCGCAGGCCCTGGCGCTCGAAGTGCGCCACGGCGGCTTGCGCGACCGACTCGGTTTGCATGAAGGCGGAGAAATCCACGCTGTCCAGCTGGTCCAGCGTGATCCGGCCGAGTTTCACCAGGCATTCCTTGCGCACCCAGAGCCGCAGGAAGGCCAGCGCGGCGGGCGTGATGGGGGCGTCGGCGCCGGCATCGGATGCGGCCATGGACTGGAGCCGCTTGCGCTCCGCCGGGGCGAGCGCGAAGTCCAGGTCGGAATGATCCGGCTGCGACGCGTTCCATCGTTCCAGGTCGATGCCGACGGGCCGGTCGCCGCAGGCTGCGGCGACGACGCCCTTCGCGTGGCTCAGGCTGACATGCAGCCAGGGATGATCGGGCAGGGTGGGGCGGCCATGCGGGCCGCCGCAGGTGTCGCAGCGCTGCCGCAAGATGATCGTCCCGGGCGGCGCGCCAATGATCGAGGCGGCCATGGCGCGCGCGAGCCGGTGCGAGGCGATGAAGTCGCGCCGGTCCGCGTCGTGCGCGAAGGCGTTCGCCCGCTCGCGTTCCTCCGGCGTCAAAGGGATGTCCTGGGCCGCGAGCGCGTCCAGGACGGACCGCGTGGCGCCCCATCCCAGGACGCCGCGCCGGGCGCGTGGCGGCTTGCCGATGCTGTCGGACATGGTCAGCGCGATCCCGTCTCGTGCGCGGGCGGGCGCGTCATGCCGCCGCCGCCGGCTGCGCCTTGCCCTTGCGGTGGTTGCGGAACAGCAGATGCGTGGCCGCCAGGTGAAAGCGCACCGCCAGCGAGGCGCATTCGGCGTCGCGCGCCTGCAGCGCGGCGATGATCTGCCGGTGGTGCTCGACGCTGCGCAGCATGTCGTCGTCGCCGTAGAAATAGAACGAGCCGATGATGATCGGCATGTCCAGCAGGTTCTCGACCATGGTGCGCACGCGCGCCGACTGCGCGGCTTCCAGCAGCTTGTGGTGGAACTGGTTGTTCAACTGCTGGACCTGCTGCACGCGATCGGCGGCGGTGGAGCGGACCGCGTCCTGCATGGACTGGTTCAGCCGTTCCAGTTCCTCGATCTGCGCGTCGCTGGCGTGGCTTGCGGCCAGCCCGGCGGCGTAGGGTTCCAGCAGCATGCGCAGCTCGAAGGCCTCGTCGATGTCGCGGTCCTGCCAACCCAGCACCACGGCGCCGCGTCGCTCCTCGCGCGTCACCAGGCCGTCGGCGATCAGCCGTTCGATGGCGTTGCGCACGGGCGTGCGGCTGACCGACATCTCGGCGGCGATGTGCTCTTCGCGCAGCCGCTCGCCGGGCAGGAAGGAACCCGCCATCAGGCGGCGTCGCAGTTCCCCGTATACGTGATCGCTGGCGTTGGACATGATGAGGCGGGCGTGTCATCCAAAGACTGGACTATAGCGGACGGCGGGTGCGGTCCGCGACTGGAGGTGTCCAGCGGGGCGAGGGCGATCTGTCGTCGGCAGCCGTTTCATGCGCAACCGTCCCTGCGCCGACGATCCGCCCATCGTTGGCGTGCTGCCCGCGGCCTGCCGCCGTCAGCCTTCCCGCGCCTGCGCCAGCCGTTCCAGAAACCGGGGCCAGACGTCGGGATTGAGCAGGCGCTCGGGCCGGATGCCGGCCAGCATTTGCGAGATCTGGCGCGCGGAGCCCGCCGCCACCTTGCGGCGGCCTTCGTGCGTGACGCCGCCGGTATGGAAGGCGCTGGCCACGTCGGGGTGCTGCAGCAGCCGCGACGCCGGCGAGGGCGGCTCGACGCGCCACACGTCCAGCCCCGCGCCCGCCAGGTGGCCGCTGTCCAGCGCGGCCAGCAGCGCGTCTTCGTCGTGGATGCCGCCGCGCGCCGTCGACAGGAACAGCGCGCCCGGCTTCATGCGGGCAAAGGCCCGCGCGTCCATCAGGCCGCGCGTGGCGTCGTCCAGCGGGCAGTGCAGGCTGACGATGTCGGCCCGCGCCAGCAGGGTGTCGAAGTCCACGGGCTCGGCGCCGCGCGCGCGGATTTCCTCGGCGGTCAGCAGCGGATCGCAGGCGATGGCCGTCAGGCCGAAGCCCTGCGCGATGCGCGCCACCTGGCGGCCGATCTCGCCGATGCCGATGAGGCCGATGGCGCGACCCTCGATCTCGCGTCCCATCAGCGCTTCGCGGCTGCGGGCCGTGCCGGCGCGCAGGGCCGCGCCCGATTCGTCCAGGCGCTTGACCAGCGACAGCAGCAGCGCATAGGTCATTTCCGCGACCGAGGCCGCGTTGGCGCCGGCCTGGTTGACCACGGCCACGCCCGCTCGCGTGCAGGCCGCGACATCGACCGTGTCGTAGCCCGCGCCGCCGGAGGACACGCACAGCAGTCGCGGACAGGCCGCGAGCAGCTCCTGCGTGACCTGCCAGCGGCGCGGGACTTCATCCTTGGCGGCGCTGACGTGATAGGCCCGCGCCTGCGCCAGGCCCTCGGCCGTGCGCGCATCCTCGGCGGCGGCCGCCAGCACGGACAGGCGCAGCGCGGCGTCGTCCTGGATGGTCGCGTCGAAGACGGGATCGATCCACAAGTCCAGCCGCGCGACCGTGAACGCGCGCTGTGCGGGCGCTGTCATCGTCAGACCCCCGCGCAGCCGAGCTGCCTGAGGCGCGCGTCGATCCACGAGGTGTCCAGCGTGCCGGCGGCGATGTCGGCCAGCATCCGTTCCTCGACCTCGTGCTTGGCCTGGGCGGCCTGATAGAGCGCCTCGGCCTGGTCGCAGGGAATCGCCAGCACGCCATCATCGTCGCCCAGGATCAGGTCGCCGGGCGCGATGGTCATGCCGTCCAGCGCGATGATGCCGTTGATCTCGCCGGGGCCGTCCTTGTAGGGGCCGCGGTGGGTCACGCCGGCGGCGTAGACGGGGAAGGCGCCCTGCCGGATCGCGCCGCAGTCGCGGATCGCGCCGTTGATGACGATGCCGGCCACGCCGCGCGAGCGGGCATAGCTGGTCATGATCTCGCCGATGATGGCATTGGTCAGGTCGCCGCCGGCGTCGACGACGATGACGTCGCCTGGCTGCGCCAGGTCCAGCGCCTTGTGCACCAGCAGGTTGTCGCCGGGGCGGGTGCGGACCGTGAGCGCCGGGCCGGCCATGACCGCGCCGCCGTGCATGGGCCGCAGGCGCGGGCCGCCGGCGGTCATGCGCGACATGCAGTCGCTGATATTGGCCACCGGGATCCGGCGGAACCGTTCCGCCAGGTCCGGCGCGACCGCGCGCGTGCGTGTATGTATCTGGAATCCGTTCATGCTGCTTCCGTCTTGTCGGTGTTGATGCGCATCCGCGTCATTGCTTGGGAATGCCGGCGTCCTGGACCACCTTGCCGAACACGTCGTGGTCGGCGCGATGGCGCTGCGCCAGGTCGGCCGGCGTGCCGCTCATCACGGTGTAGCCGGCGTCTTCCAGCTTCTTGACCAGCTCGGGCTTGGCCTGCACCTTGCGCAGCGCCTGGTTCAGCGTGGCGACCACGTCGTCGGGCGTCTTGCCCGGCGCCATCAGGCCCCACCAGATGGATTGGTTGATCGTGGGATAGCCGCTGTCCACGAAGGTGGGCACGTCGGGCAGGGCGGGCGAGCGGTCGGTCGCCACCACGCCCAGCGCGCGGACCTTGCCGCCTCGGATCTGCGACAGCAGCGTGGCGACCGAGCCCACGTACATGTCGATGCGGTTGCTGGCCAGGTCGGGATAGGCCTGCGCCCAGCCGCGATACGGCACGTGCATCAGCTCGATGCCGGCGGCCTGGCGCCACAGGTAGCCGGTGAGGTCGCCCGTGCCGCCCACGCCGGGCATGCCCAGCGAGATGAAGTTGGGCTTGGCCTTGGCGGTCTTGACCACGTCGGCGATCGATTTGTAGGGCGACTCGGGCAGCACCACGAACACGCTGGGCGAGGACGCGACCGGGCCGACGGGCTTGAAGTCCTTGAAGGTGTCGTAGCTGAGCTTGTTGTAGAGCCAGGGGTTGAGCACGATGTTGTCGGTCTGCGCCATGACCAGCGTGTGGCCGTCCGGCTGCGCGCGGGCCGTGGCGTCCAGCGCCAGGTTGCCGCCGGCGCCGGGCTTGTTTTCCACGACGATGTTCCAGCCGGTTTCCTCGGCGATGGCGCTGCCGATCATGCGCGTGAGCGTGTCGGTGCCGCCGCCGGGCGGGAACGGCGAGATGATGGTGATGGGGCCTTTGCCCAGGTCGGCGGCCGAAGCCACGGCGCAGGCGCCCAGGAGCGCGGCGCCGATGAGCGTCTTGATGCGTTTCATTGTCTTCCTCGAGTGTTTTTAGAAGTGCGGCCGCGCGCTGCGGCCGGGATTCGATGCGCGGGGCCTTCAGCGCTGGCGGGCCAGCTGCTCCAGCCAGGCCAGCCGCGCGGGGACGGTGTCTTCGACTTCGACGCCGCCCTGGGCGCGGGCGGCTTCCAGATGGCGCGCGGTGCGCGCGAACAGGCGCTCCACGCCGTCCAGCACCAGCGGCTCCAGGCCGGCTTCGTGCAACTGGTCGCGGGCTTCGCGGACTTCGGCGTGGCGGCGCCCGGCGTGGTCCACGTGCGAGCGCACGAAGGCGTCCATGAAGGTGGTCAGCGGCGTGCGGTCGATGTCGGACAGCACCTCGTAGAGCGAGGCGCGCAGGCCCATGGCGTTGGCGGCGACCAGGCATTCCACGGCCAGGCTTTCCATGCCCTTGGTCATGATGCTGCGCAGCAGCTTGAGCCGCACGGCGTCGCCGGGCGCGCCGTCGATGGCGCGGGCCGGCGCGCCGCCGCTGGCGGCCAGCGCGATCACCTGGTCCGCGCCCTGGCCGGCGCACAGCAGCGGCGTGCGCTCGGCCAGCAGGGCGATGGCGCCCATGATGGCCACGTCCGTGAAGGCCAGCCCGCGCGCCCGGGCCGCGCCGGCAGCGGCCTGCATGTCGGCGGCGCTGGCGGTGGTGAAGTCGGCGTAGACGGCGTCCACGCGCAGGAAAGGGAAGCAGGCCTGCGCCACGGCCGAGGCGCTATGGCCGTAGACCGCCGACACCACGATGTCGGCCTCGGCCAGCCAGGGGCCCGGTTCGGCGTGCAGGGCGGCGTTCAGCGAGGCGGCGCGGGCGCGCATGGCCTCGTCGTCGCGCAGTTCGCAGATGCCGATGATGTGATGGCCGGCGGCGGTCCAGGCTTGTCCGTAGCAGGAGCCGACTTCGCCGCAACCCAGGAGTGCGATTTTCATAAAAAGTACAAAAAAAATACAATAATGGATTTGTACTCGGTTCCGTTGCTGCAGGTTTATTGGGGAATTCCCTGGGTTTGCGTTTTTAATAAGTACAAAGAAAACACAAAAATGGGACCCGGAGAGCCAGGCTTCCCCGATCACGGCGATTTGGTTTAAACAGGCATCTCGCGCCGAACGTCCGGCTGACTGGCAAGGAGAACGTCTATGAATCGCAACCGCAGGCAGGCCGCGAGCACGCGCGCATGGCTCTTCGCGCTGCTGTCCCTCTGTTCCGCCGTGGCCAGCGCCCAGGAGGTCTGCGCCGTGCCCGCGTCGGTCGAGCGCGCCTCGCCCAAGCGCGTGGACTACGTCAACAAGGACCTGCCCACGGACTATCTGGCGCTGGTGCTGTCCTGGTCGCCCGAGCATTGCGAGACCCAGCGCAACCGGCCCGAGGGACAGCGGCAGAAGCAGTCGTTCCAGTGTTTTTCCGGCAACCGCTTTGAATGGGTGGTGCATGGCCTGTGGCCCCAGAACGGCCAGGCCCGCTCGGGCCGCGATCACCCGCGCAACTGCCAGGCCGCTGGCGCCGTGCCCGCGTCCGTGCTCAAGCAGCATCTGTGCATGATGCCGGGCGTGGAGCTGATGCAGAACGAGTGGCAGGCGCACGGCACCTGCGGCTGGAATTCGCCGGAGCGCTATTTCTCGGACATCCAGGCCGTGTACGGCACGCTGCATCGCCCCACCGTGCGCGACATGGCAGGCAAGAACGCCGACCTGTCGCCCAACCGCCTGCTCGACGCCACGGCGGGGGACGTCAAGCAGGCCTTCCTGCGGCTCAATCCGACGCTGCCGGCCGACAGCCTGCGCGTCAGCGTGGCCTCGAACAACCGGCTCAGGGAATTGTGGGTCTGCCTGGGCAAGGATCTGAAGCCGATGGCATGCCCGACGCGCGGGACGCCCGATGGACAGCGGATCAAGATCAGGACGCCAATGAACTGACGATCTGTTCCCGCAGCCACTGGTGCGCCGGATCGCGGTGCACGCGCTCGTGCCATAGCATGAGCATCTCAAAGCCCGGTACGTCGACAGGCGGGTCGATCACTTGTAGCGCGCCATTGCCGCGCACCAGCCGGGACGGCACCATCGCCACGAGATCCGTGCTGGCCAGCGCGGCGGCCAGGAACAGGAAGTGCGGAACGGACAGCGCGACCCGGCGGCTCAGTCCCAGCTGGGACAGCGCCTCGTCGGTGACGCCATGGAACCCGCCGCCATCGGGCGATACCACCGCATGGTCGAGCTTGCAGAATTGCGCGAGCGTCGGGCGGCGCTTCAGGCGCGGGTGCCCGGCGCGTCCGGCCAGCACATAGTGCTCTGTGTACATCGCGCGGCGGCGCAACTGCGGCGGCGCTTCGGCGCTGATATGGAAAGCCAGGTCAATGTCGCCCAGCTCGGCCTGGCGGGTCAGCGTGGGCGGAGTCAGCTCGAGCAGCGCCAGCCGCGTGCCCGGCGCGGCGGCGCGCAGGCCCGCCAGCGCCGGCAACACGATGGTGGATTCGCTGTAGTCCGAGGCGGCGATGCGCCAGGTCCGGGCGGACCCGGCGGGCTCGAAGGGGCTTGATGGCGCGATGGCATGGCCCAGGGCGTCGAGCGCGTCCCGCAGCGGCACGCGCAATTCATCGGCGCGGGCCGTCGGCCGCATGCCGCGCGGGCCGGGCAGCAATAGCGGATCGCCGAAGATCTCCCGCAGCTTGGCAAGCTGCACGCTGACGGAGGGTTGCGACAGATGCAGGCGCCTCGCCGCGCGCGTCACATTGTGCTCGGCCAGCAGGGCATCCAGCACGACCAGCAGATTGAGGTCGATACGTTTCAAGGAATTATTCATGGATATAGCTGGGATATCAGGAATTCATTTCCAATATATCCCGGGGCTGTCTATCGTGTTTCCATCAATAGAAGGAATCCTCCAATCATGAATGTCCTGCTGGTTCATGCCCATCCCGAACCCCGCTCCCTGAACGGTTCATTGAAGCACTACGCCGTCCAGCGGCTGGAACGCGGGGGCCACGCGGTGCAGGTGTCCGACCTGTACGCGATGCGCTGGAAGGCGGCTTTGGACGCCGACGACAATACGGCGTATCGGCGCGGGGCGCGCTTCGACGCCTCGGCCGATTCCATGCTGGCGTTCAAGAGCGACACTCAGAGCGTGGATATCGCGCGCGAACAGGACAAGCTGCGCTGGGCCGATGCGGTCATCCTGCAATTTCCGTTGTGGTGGTATTCGATGCCCGCCATTCTCAAGGGCTGGATCGACCGGGTCTACGCTTGCGGCTTCGCCTACGGCGTGGGAGAGCATTCCGACACGCATTGGGGCGATCGCTTCGGCGAAGGCGTGATGGCGGGCAAGCGCGCCATGTTGATCGTCACGGCCGGCGGCTGGGAGGCCCACTATGCGCCACGCGGCATCAACGGGCCCATCGACGACATCCTGTTCCCGATCCAGCACGGCATCCTGTTCTACCCGGGCTTCGATGTATTGCCGCCTTATGTCATCTACCGGACCAGCAAGATCGATGCGGCAAGCCATGCGGCGGCTTGCGACGCCCTGGGTCAGCGGCTGGACGCACTCTGGACCACGGCGCCGATTCCATTCCGCAGGCAGAACGCGGGGGACTATCTGATCCCGGAGCTGACCCTGCGGCCGGAGCTGGCCGAGGGGCAGGAAGGCTTCGGCATCCATCTGACGCGGGTCTGATTCCACGCCGGCGCGGCGGATCCGCCCCGATTCGCGCCAGACTTGTTACTCCCTTCGCCGGCCCGATCCGCCGCACTATCTCTCTCACCACCCCGGGACGCGTCGTTCATGGCGCGTATGCACAGGGGACAAGGAGAGACGAATGCAAGCGCACCAGATCGGAACACGCGAGCAATGGCTGGCCGCCCGGCTGGAACTGCTGGACGCGGAAAAGAAACTGACGCGGCAGGGCGACGAGGTGGCGCGGCAGCGCCAGGCGCTACCCTGGGTACGGCTGGACAAGACCTACCGCTTGCAGACCGATGCCGGCAGCGCCACGCTGGCCGACCTGTTCCAGGGACGTTCGCAGCTGCTGGTCTATCACTTCATGTTCGGGCCGGACTACAAGGCGGGCTGCCCGTCCTGCTCGTCGATCGCCGACGGCTTCAACGGCATCGTCACGCATCTGGCGCATCACGACGTGATGCTGTGGGCGGTGTCGCGCGCGCCGCTGGACAAGCTTCAGATCTACAAGCGGCGCATGGGCTGGACCTTCCCGTGGGCCTCGTCGGCCGGCAGCGATTTCAACTACGACTTCAATGCCTCGTTCACCGAGACCCAGCAGCGCGAAGGGCCGGAATACAACTTCCGGCGCGACGATCCCGCCATGAAGCTGGCGGCCGCCGCGGCGCCGCCGCCGGAATTCGTATCCTGGGCGGCGACGACCGGCACCGACCCGTCCACCTACCTGCGCGAACGCGAGGGCATGAGCGCCTTCGTGCTGCAGGACGGCGTGGTCTACCACAGCTATTCCTCGTACTCGCGCGGCACGGACGCGATCTGGGGCATGTACGCCTGGCTGGACCGCGCGCCGAAAGGGCGCAACGAGAGCGGCATGTGGCTGCGCCGCCGCGACGAGTACGGCCAGCCATGAAGCGCCTGGCCGACAGCCTGTGCCTGGCCGCCGCGCCGGTCTTCGCGGCGATGGCCGCGCTGGCCGCCTGGCACGGCGATCCCGCCATGCGGATGCTGTGCGGGGGCGACGCCTGGCGGGTCGACGGCATGGCCTGGATGTACGCGCTGATGAGCGCATTCCATGCCGCGCCCTGGCTCAGGTGGCTGGCAGGCCGGCAGGGCCGGACCCGGCGGGCCATGCCCGAGGATCGTGCGTTGTCGCCGCATCAGTGGAATCCCCGGGGGAAGGGCGAATTCCTTGTACGCCCCAAAGAAATGAACTAGGATTCATCGAATCGTGTGAATCAAGGTTCATTTTTTCATGGCCTACCGTCAGACCCCCGAAGTCGAAGCCCGTCTCCAGGACAACCGCAGCCGCATCCTGCAAGCCGCCCGCGCGCTGGTGAGCGAAGGCGGCTGGACCGAGGCCCAGGTTGCCAGCGTGGCGGCGGCGGCCGGCATCGCGACGGGCACGGTGTACCGGTACTTCCCATCCAAGGCGGAACTGTTCGCCGAGGTGCTGGCGCTGGTCTCGCAGCGCGAGGTGGACGTGCTGGCCGCCATTGCCCAGGCGGACGGCGGCGCCACCGTGCGGCTGCATTCGGCGGTGGCGACCTTCGTCAAGCGCGCCATGCGCAATCCAAGGCTGGCCTACGCGCTGATCGCCGAGCCCTGCGACAAGGAAATCGACGAGGTGCGGCTGACCTATCGCGCCGCCATCAGCGAAACGATCCGCGCCATCGTCGCCGAGGGGCAGGCCGCCGGCGAGATGCGCGCCGACGTGCGGGCGGACATCGCGGCCACCGTGATCGTGGGCGGCTTCATGGAGGGCCTGATCGGCCCTTTGTCGCCGCTGAACCGCCAGCAGGAATCGCAGGCCGAGGCCTATCGGCACGATGTCGCCGTGCTGGCCGACCAGATCGCCACGTTGGCCTGCGCCAGCGTGGCCACCGCTGCCGGCGCATTGCGGCAGCTACCCCGGAGACGCGCATGAACCAACCCCTGCCTCCCGCCGCGCTGATAGCCGGCTCCGCCCCGGACGCGACGCCCGCCGACCGCTACCGCACCCATGCGGTCCTGAACCAGGCCGAGCCGGCCTGCGGTTTCAACGCCTACACCGGCGACGCGGTGTTGCGGGCCGCCATCGCGCGCGAGGCGCCGTGGGCGCAAGCGCGCTGCGCGGCGCTGGGTGCGCTGGCCGGCGACGAACACACGCAGGAACTGGCGCGGCTGGCCAACCGGCATGCGCCCGAGCTGAAGACGCACGACCGCTATGGCAACCGCATCGACTGGGTGGAGTTCCATCCCAGCTGGCACGCGCTGATGACGCTGGCCTGGAAGCACGAGGTGCCGAACCTGGCCTGGCGCGCCGACGCGCCGGGCGGCCACTATGCGCGCGCCGTGCTGTCGTATCTGTGGAACCAGGTGGAGCACGGCACCGGCTGTCCCACGGGCATGGCCTACGCCGCCCATGCGGGTTTCGAGGCCGAGCCGGCGCTGGCGGTCTGGAAGCGGAAGTCGCTGGGCACCGAGTACGAGTTCAGCCGGCGCGAGGTCGGCGGCAAGCCGTCCGTGGTCATCGGCTACGCCATGACCGAGAAGCAGGGCGGCTCGGACCTGCGCCAGACGCAGACCACGGCGCGCTACTCGCACACGGACGATTACCACGGCGCGGCCGCGCATTGGTATGAGTTGACGGGCCACAAGTGGTTCTGCTCCGTGCCGCAGTCGGACGGCTTTTTCACGCTGGCCAAGGTGGACGGCGGCGTCACCTGCTTCTTCCTGCCGCGCACCTTGCCCGATGGCTCCTACAACCGCTTCCATGTGCAGCGCCTGAAGGACAAGGCGGGCAACCGCTCCAACGCCTCAAGCGAAGTCGAGTACGCCGGCACGCTGGCGATCCGCGTGGGCGAGGAGGGCAAGGGCATCCGCGAGATCCTGTCGCACTCGCACCTGACGCGGCTGGATTTCGCGATCGGCTCGGCCGGCCTCATGCGGCTGGCGCTGACGCTGGCGCTGCGGCACACGATGACGCGCGGCGCGTTCGGCACGCCCATCGCCGACCGGCCCATGATGACCAACGTGCTGGCGGACATGGCGGTGGAGGTCGAGGCCTGCACGCTGATGGCGCTGCGCGTGGCCCGGGCCACGGACGGGATGCGCGACAGCGAGCACGAACGCCTGCTGGCCCGCGTGGCCACGCCGGCCGCCAAGTACTTCAACTGCTCGCGCGCGCCGTCGATCGCCTACGAGGCGCTGCAATGCCATGGCGGCAATGGCTTCATCGAGGAGAACCCGATGGCCCGCGTCTATCGCGAGGCGCCGCTGAACAGCGTCTGGGAAGGCACGGCCAACATGATGTGCATGGACGTGCGCCGCGCCATGGCCAGGGATGCGCGGACGCTGGACGCGCTGTTCGATGAATTGCGGCCGCTGGCCGGCCAGGACGCGCGCTTCGACGCGCTGGTCCGGCATGTTGGCCGGCTGGCGCGCGACGCGGCGCGGGATGAGTTCCTGGCGCGTCCCATGACCGAGGCGGTGGCGCGCGCGCTGCAAGGCGCCGAGCTGTTGCGCCACGGCACGGACGAGGTCGTGGATGCCTTTCTGGATACACGCGGTCCCGATGCGGCGGGCGCCTGGGGATCGCACTATGGCACGCTGGCCGGCAGGACCGGCCAGGCCGCCGCGCAACGCATCCTGCGGCGGGCTGACGTCATGGGTTGATGGCCGGCGGCATGCCTGCCGCCGTTTCTGCTGGCGAACCGGGTCACAGGAGGTGGAGATGAATGCGCTGCATGAAGCCGCAATGCCCAGCCGGGCCGAGCTGATGTCCGGCGACGACTACCGCGAATCGCTGCGCGGCTACCGACCCCGGGTCTATGTGGACGGACGCGAGATAGAGAGCGTCGCGGACGAGCCGTCCCTGCGGCCGGGCGTCAATGCCCTGGCCTACACCTATGATTTCGCGCGGCGCGAGGAGGTCGCGCCCATCGCGCTGGCCACGCAATCGCGGCGCAACCGCGTGGTCAGCCGGATGCTGCACATCAACGAGTCGTCCGGCGACCTGCTGAACAAGCTGGAAGCGGTGCGGGCGCTGTGCCAGGAAACCGGCTGCGCCCAGCGCTATCTGGCGCACGACGCGCTTAATGGCATCGGGCAGGCCGTGGCGCGGATCGACGACGCCACGGGCGGCACGGAACACCGCGCCCGCTTCGAGGCCTATCTGGCGCATGCGCAGGACCGCGACCTGTCGCTGGGCGTGGCGATGACGGACGCCAAGGGCGATCGCAGCCTCAAGCCGCACCAGCAGCCCAATCCCGACGCCTATGTGCGCGTGGTCGAGCGTAATGCGCGCGGCATCGTCATCAGCGGCGCCAAGGCCATCGTGACGGGTGGCCCGTACATGCACGAGCTGCTGGTCATGCCCAGCCGCAACATGGGAGCCGAGGACGCGGACTTCGCGGTCTGTTGCGCGGTGCGCGTGGACGAGCCCGGCATCACCCTCGTGTCGCGTCCGGCCGGACGCCCCGGCGAGAAGCTGGAACACGGCGCTGCGCTGTTCTCGCGCAAGTACGGCCAGGCCACGGCCGTGGTGATGTTCGACCGGGTGTTCGTGCCCTGGGAGCGCGTGTTCTACGCGGGCGACTGGGAGCACAGCCATGTGCTGACCTACAGCTATGCCACCCATCACCGCCACAGCTGCATCGCGGCCAGGGCGGGATTCGGCGATCTTTTGATCGGGGCCGGCGCGCTGATGTGCGAGGCCAACGGACTGGATCCGGACGCCAAGGCCAATCTGCGCGAGCCGATGGTCGAGCTGATCAAGATCACGGAAGGCTTCTATGCCTGTGGCGTCGCGGCCAGCGTCTACGCCGCGCGCGATGAACACAGCGGCTCATTCATGCCGGACCCGGTGTTCAGCAATATCGGCAAGCTGTTGCTGGCCACGCAGATCTACGACATGCACCGGTTGGCGCACGAGGTGTCCGGCGGGCTGATCGTGGCGCTGCCTGGACCGGACGAAGACCACAATCCCGCCACGGCCGCCCGGCTGTCGGAGGCGCTGCAGGCCAATCCCGCCGTGCCCTACGACCGCCGCATCCAGACGGCGCGCTTCATCGAGGACCTGACCGCCTCGTACCAGGGCGGCTGGTATTCGGTCATCAGCCTGCATGGCGGCGGTTCGCCGGCGGCGATGAAGCAGGAGATCTGGCGCAACTATCCCCTGGGTTCCAAGGTGGAACTGGTGGAACGCTTGCTGGAGCGGGGCGTGCTGCACGACGAGGCGCGCGCGGCCACGAAGAACCGCCAGCCCGGACGCTGCTGCGACATGGGGTGCAGCGCGCCGGGACAGCCCATCATGGTGCCCTTGCCCGCGCTCAAGCGTTGATCGATGCAAGCAGATCGTCGGGATGCACCATCAGTTCGCGCGCCAGCCGGCGGGTGGCGCCCAGGTTCAGCATGGCTTGCCAGCGGGGGTTCTGCCGCAGGTCCTGCCACAGCGGTTCGAGCATGCGCGTGTCGGCCGGCTCGCCGGCGGCCAGCCGGGCGGCGTAGGCCAGGCTGGGCGGCGCGGACAGCAGCTGCATGCGGCCGGCGGCGTTGAGCGCCGGCGTCCAGGTTTCGTCGGGCGCGTCGCAGCAGTACAGCACGGCGTCGGCCAGATCATTCATTTCCTGCGGCAGCGCGCGCAGCGAGGCGCCGCGCAGCCGGACCTGGCCTTGCTGCGTGGCGCAGGAATAGGACGCGTCCGGTTCAGCCTGGGCCAGCAGGCGCAAGCCGCGCAACAGGCGCGGCAGGTCGGTCGTGGCGGCGTCCACGGAGGCCTTGGCCTCGATGAGCAGGCAGACGTCCCAAAGCGGCGTCTCGCTCGCGTTGCCGTCGGCGCGGCGCAGCAGCACCGCGTCCCACTCCGTCTTGGCGCGATCGGCATTGGCGGCCAGGGCTGACGGCACGCGCAGCGAGGTCACCACGCGGTAGCGGGGCGATGCGTCGCCATGGCGTGATTCGGAAGGGGACGCCTGGTCCAGATGCCGCGCCAGCGCTTCGAGCGCGCGCGCGGCCAGGATCTCGACGGCGACGCCGCGTTGCCTGGCCAGCAGGCCTTGCGCATTGGCCTCGTCGCTGCCGGAGCGCGGGCCTTGTTTCTCGCGGATCGCTTCGTACTGCCGCACGCGCGGGTCCGACGCCAGCGTGTCGAGCCGTTGCAGGCGGGCGAGCGCCGGGGCGTCGAGCAGCGCGCGCAGCGTGGACGCGAGGTCCGCGTCGGCGTGGACCTGCGGCAGCTCCAGCAACGCTTGCGCGGTCTGCGCCGCCTGTTGCCACGATCCCGACGAGATCTCGGCGTGCAGCCGTGCCAGGGACTCGCGTCCCGCGCCGGGCGCCAGGCGCGGCGGCTTGGCCGGATGCGCGACGGTGTTGATGGCGGTGCGCAGCTGGCGCTGGTCGGCGGCTTCCTGGCGGCGCAGTTCCAGGTATTCACGGACGACGGGGTGGCGGTATTCCAGCAGCGCGCCCTGGAACACGGGGTCGCCGGCATCGGGGCGCAGGGCTTCGTCGATGAGCGCGGCCAGCGCGTCGACGAACGCGTCGCGCAATGCGCCCTCGGGTGCGTGGCCAGAGGCGTCGGCGGCCTGCAGCGGTTCGACGGCGCGCGCCAGCCGCGCGATGGGGCTGTCCGGATCGGGCTGCGCGACGGCGCCAGGGACGGGCCGGGCCGCGCTTCGATAGCGCCGGGGTATGACGCGCAGGATGGCGGCGAGCGTGGCGGAAGGCTGGGTCATGGCGTGTCGGTCGGGCGCGGAAAAGAAGCTGTCGTCGCCGCGCTCGCGCATGCCGCGGG
>NZ_JCBANG010000021.1:0-78562 GCF_059760905.1 Achromobacter sp. 1011811831 | reverse complement strand
CTTGGCGCCTTCCCATTTGGCCTGCGCGCCCTCGGCCGCCCACAGGCCGCCCGGCGTCAGTCCGTCCGGCACGCCGGCGCCATTGGCGGCCGCCGCCGCGCGCGCGGCGGCCTGCGCAGCCTGCTGCGCGGCCACGGCCGCCGCCGTGCGGTTCAGGTTGTCGAGCGAGCGCTGCAACTGCTGGCGCGACTGCGCCTGCTGCTGGCTGGCGTTGCCGACGCCGGCCAGGCTGCCGTCCGGCAGGCGGCCCGAGCGTTGCACGGCTGATTGCGCCGCGCCCTTGTCGGCGAACCAGCCGGGGCTGAAGGCCCGCGATTGCGCCTGCGCCGCGCCCGCCGCGCCGCCGGCGATCAGCAGCGCGGCCACCGCCTGCGAAACCGGCGTGCGCCGCCAGGCGCGAGGAGAGGAGGAAGGACGGACGGAAGGCGCTTGAAACATGGGCATGGCGTCGTTCTGGTGTGTCGATGAGGGGCCGCGGCGGCGTGGCCGCCGGGGCCGGCTTACTCATCTAGTCGAACGGCGCGCGGGGACTCGGCACAACAATCCCCATGAAATTTTTATGACATGCGCAATCCGGGCTGCGCGCCATCCGTCTCAGCTAAGGAAGACCAGATCGCCCACGCGCCGCACCTGCGCGCCGTACAGCTGCTGGATCTGGGCGATGGCCTGGTCCAGGTCCTGCACCTCGTAGCGGGCGCTCAGGCGGCGCCGCGCCAAATCTCCATTCATCAGCACCACGCGCCCCGGGCGGTAGCGGTTGATTTCGTCGATCGCCTGTTCCAGCGGCAGGTCGTGGAAGCTGACCACGCCCGCGCGCCAGTCCGAGGGCCGCGCCGGCAGCGGCGCGGGGGCGTCCAGGGCATCGTCGTCGTAGGCGATCTGCATGCCGGCCGCGAGCCGCAGCGCGCCTTGCGGATGGCGCACTTCGAGCTGACCGGCGTTGCAGCGCAGCTGCACCTGCTGGCCGCGCAGCCGGCGGATCTCGATATCGCCGTCGGCCAGCAACAGGCGCGCCGCGCCGGCTTTCACCAGGCAAGGCTGGTCGCGCCGGGCCTGGATCGCCGCCTCGCCGGCCACCAGCTCGATTTCCGGCCGGCCGTCGCGGGTGGCGACGTTCAGGCTGGTCTGCGTGTTCAGCGCCAGCGTCAGTTGCTGCGCGTCCAGCGCATAGCGGCGCTGCTCGCCGGTGGCGGTCCGGTAATCCGCCTGCATTTCGGCATAGGACGGCCACAGGCCCAGCGGCGGTCGCAGCAGCCCCACGGCCGCCAGGCTGGCGAAGGCGCCGGCGCCGCCGGCCAGCAGCCAGCGCCGCCGGGGCGAGAATGGCGCCTGCGCCCGGCGGTCCGGGCGCGCCTGGGCGGGGCGCTCGGCCGCATAGGCTTGCACCACGCCGCCCAGCTCGCGCCAGGCGCGGCTGGCTTGCGCCCAGGCGCGCTGGTGCGCCGGGCTCTGGCCGCGCCAGGCCTTGAAGGCTTCGCCGTCCTGGACGGTGGGCGACCCCGCGCCCAGGACGCGCGCCCAGGCGTGTGCCTCGCGTTCGATCGCGTCGTCGTCGGGAGAGCCGGGGCGGTGTGCGGTGTTCATGGGCGGGTTCGGGCGGCGCGGGCGGAAGCGCCGTTCTCTTGCTTAGACGTTTGGGCGACGGCAAAACGGCACGCCAAACGCGCGAAATACACACTTGCTTGCATTATTTCTTCGCTCGCTGTCCGCGCCGGCCCGGTTCGACGGGCGGCTGGCCGGACGTGGCGACGTCCTGCGCCCGTCGCATCGCGCGCAGGCAGTGCTCGTGCGCGGTCTGCAGCTCGCGTCCGACCAGCCGCAGCGAAATGCCCCAGCGCTGCGCCAGTTCGGGCCGCGACAGGCCGTCGACGCGCGCCGCCACCAGGATGTCGCGCTGGCGTGGCGTCAGCATGTCCAGCGCCTTGAACATGCCTTGCATGTCCGAACGCGACTGGGCGATCTCGGCCGGGCCGGGAGTCTCGTCCTCCAGCTCGAAGAATTCGCTGACCTCGCTCTCGCTGAGCAGGCGGGTGTCCTGGCGGATGCGGTCGATGGCCGCGTGCACGGCGGTGTTGACCAGGTAGGTCTGCGGATGGCGCACGCCGTCCAGGTCGTCGCGCGCGGACAGGCGCAGATAGGCGTCGTGCAGCGCGTCGCCGGCCAGGTCGGAGGCGCCGCCCAGGCGCCGCGAGACCTGGTTCCTGAGCGCGTCGTAGCGCTCCGCGATCAGCCGCCTCAGCGCGGCGAGTCCCGCTCCGCTCATCGCGCGCAGGCCTCGCGTCCGTTGGCCGAGGGCAGGATCAGCAGCGTGGCGGGCAGGCCGAAGCCGGGCGGCGGCGCGCCCATCGGCAGGCCGGCCAGCGCCCGGCGCAGGCCGGGTTCCATGTCCGGATGGCCGTCCGCGTGGACCTGCACGCCGTCGATGGCGTGGGCGGCGTCCAGCGTGATCCGCAAGGCGGCGCGGTATTCGCCCACGCGCAGCGCCGGGCGCGCGCAGGGCCGACAGCACGCGCGCCTGGAGCTGGCCGTAGTAGCGCAGGCGGGCGGCATCCGGCGCGGCCCTGGGCGCGGGCAGGGGACGCAGCATCAGCGCGCGCGGGGTGGTGTAGATGGCTTGCAGGCCGCTGCCGGCCAGCAGCTTTTGCAGCGCGTCGCGCGCGCTGTAGCGGCCGGACAGGGCGGGCGCGGTCTTGTCGGCCACATGGCCGGCGTCGTAGAGCACCGAGTCGCCGGTCAGCTCGCTGTAGCGCTGCAAGGCGTCATGCAGCGGCTGGCGCGGCCAGTCGAAGGCGTGGACGGGATCCGGCTGGGCCTGCGCGGACGACAGCGCGGCGCCCAGCAGGCCGGCGGCCAGCATCAGCGGCAGGCGCTTCACGCCGCGGGACACGCGGACGTCGGACACGGCGCAAGGGGCAGGGCAGCGGGGAGCTTCATACGCGCGGACACCCGGCGCGGGCGGCCGGCAGACGGGAAGGGAGCCGCAATGGTAGGGCGCGAAGATGAAGCTTTGGTTGCAGTCAGATGACGGCTGGCGCGGCGGCCGTCATCTGGCGCGGTTGGGGGGCGTGGGCGGGGCGGGAGGCGGGGATCGCGGGCGGCGCGTCGATCAGCGCATGCCGGGAAAGGCCGTCACCCAGGACACCTTGATGTCGCCGAAGGCGCGCACGATCTGGACCTTGAAGTCCGGGAAGGCGGTGACGATCTCCCATTTGCCGCAGCTGTTGGCGAAGGCGCGCACGCGTTCGACGCGGATGTCCTCGAAGGCGGTCACGACCTCGATCTTGATGTCGGGAAAGGCGTCGACGATCTGGACCTTGCCGCGCAGCGGGATGCCCTTGTAGGTGCAATTGGCCTTGTCGAGGTCGCCGGCCTGGGCCAGGGCGGGCGCGGCGAGCAGGCAGAGGGCGAGGCGGATCAGCGTTCTTTTCATGGGGCGGGGATGGTAGCGCGCGGCCCTCAGCCCTTCAAGCCCAGCCGGCGCGCCAGCTTGTGCAGGTTGCTGGGGTCCACCTCCAGCGCGCGCGCGGCCGCGGCCCAGTTGCCGTCCTGCGCTTGCAGCGCCAGCCGGACGTGCTGGCGCTGACAGGCGTCCACGGCGTCGCGCAAGGTAGCCAGCGCGCCGTCCGGCGTCGTGGCGGGGGGCGCGTCCGGCGCCGCCGCGAGGGGACGCAGGTCGGCGCCGGACAGGTCCAGCAGGCCGGCCTCCAGCGTGACGATGTGGTTGCGGTTGGCGCCCCGACTCACGGCCTTGATGGCGGCGCGGCTGATGACATGCTCCAGCTCGCGCACATTGCCCGGCCAGCGGTAGCGGCGCAGCGCCTCTTCGGCGTCCAGCGCCAGCCGCAGGCTGCGCAGGCCCAGCCGGGCGCGGTTCTGTTCCAGGTAGCGGCCGGCCAGCAGCAGCACGTCGTTGCCGCGCTCGCGCAGCGGCGGGATGGCGATGGGGTAGACCGACAGCCGGTGGTACAGGTCGGCGCGGAAGTCGCCGTCGCGCACCAGGTCCTTCAGGCTGCGGTTGGTGGCGGCCACGATGCGCACGTCCACGCGCCGGGGACGGTCGTCGCCCAGGCGCTGGATCTCGCCGTTCTGCAGCGCGCGCAGCAGCTTGGCCTGCACCAGCAGCGGCAGTTCGCCGACTTCGTCCAGGAACAGGGTGCCGCCGTTGGCGGCCTCGAAGCGGCCGGGCCGGTCGGCCACCGCGCCCGAGAACGCGCCCTTGGCGTGGCCGAACAGCTCGCTCTCGGCCAGCGACTCGGGCAGGGCGGCGCAGTTCACGTGCACCAGCGGCTTGGCGCGGCGTCGCGACAGCCGGTGCACGCGGTGGGCGAACAGTTCCTTGCCCACGCCGGTCTCGCCCAGCAGCAGGATCGGCAGTTCCGAGTCCGCCACCACGTCGATCTCGTGCAGCAGGCGGGCGATGGACTCGCTCTGGCCCAGGATCTCGTGGTTGTCGGCGGGCGCGCCGTCGGCCTGGGACTGGCCCCGCGTCAGGCGCAGCGCGCGCGTCTCGGCCTCCAGCCGCGTGGTGCGCAGGGCCGCTTCCACCAGCATGATCAGCCCGCGCAATTCGGACTGGGCCTCGGCGCCGAAGGTGCCGACCTCCAGCGCGTCCAGCGTCAGCACGCCCCAGGGCTGGCCCTCGACATGCAGGCTGGTGCCCATGCAGTCGTGCACGGGCAGGGGCTCGCCGGCCATGCCGTTGATCAGGCCGTCGTAGGGGTCGGGCAGGGTGCTGTCGTGATGGAAGCAGGTGACGCCCCGGCGCGCCAGGATGGCGGCCAGCCGGGGATGCTGCTGCACCGCGAAGCGCCGGCCCAGCGCGTCCTGGGTCAGGCCGTCCACGGCCACGGGGCGCAGATGGTCTTCCTCCAGTTGCAACAGGGCCACGGCGCCGCAGGAGAAGTGCGCGCGCACGCTGGAGACGAGTCGTTGCAGGCGCACGGCGGGGGGCAGATCGACGACCAGGTCGGCCAGGAGCAGGTTTTGCATGGCGGGGTGATTTGTACCGTTCAGGGTTCCATTTACCCGCATCCGGCAGGGTCATGGCTACCCTTTGAATCGCAAGTGCTTGATCCGGCTCAAACTTTTTGCTGGCACGGAATTCGCTATGGAAGAAGCACCGTCACGTACCTTGGAGAGACGCAATGAGTTTGGTCGAGCAATCCCTGGGCCAGCTGGCCCGCAGCATCCCTGGCGCCACGCAGGTGTTTCACGAATACGAGCTGGATTTCTGCTGTGGCGGCAAGAAAAGCCTGGCCGATGCCGCCGCCGAGCGGGCGCTGGACGCCCGTCGCATCGAGGCGCGCCTGATGGAGCTGGCGCAGCAGCCGTCCGACATGCCCGACTGGAACGCGGCCAGCCCCGCCGACCTGATCGACTACATCCTGGCGCGCTACCACGAGGTGCATCGCCAGCAGCTGCCCGAGCTGATCCGGCTGTCGCTGAAGGTGGAGCAGGTCCATGCCGACAGCCCGGACTGCCCCACCGGGCTGGCCGAGCACCTGCGCACCATGGGCCAGGAGCTGGAGAGCCACATGCAGAAGGAGGAGCAGGTGCTGTTCCCGCTGCTGGCGCGCGGCCATGGCGCGATGGCGGCCATGCCCATCACGGTGATGCGCATGGAGCACGACGATCACGGCGTGGCGCTGGAACGGCTGCTGGCGCTGACGAACAACATCACGCTGCCGCGCGCCGCCTGCAATACCTGGCGCGCGCTCTACCTGGGGCTGCGCGCCTTCAAGGAAGACCTGATGGCGCATATCCACATGGAGAACAACATCCTGTTCGAGAACGCCACGTCGCGGGCCGCGCCCGTCGCGACGGCCAGCGCGCCGGCGGGGGGCTGCTGCACGGGTTGAATCCGGCGCGCGTCGCGGGGGCCACGGGCCGGCGCCGCCGGGCCGCGCCGCCTGTACACTCGGGGAACCTCATTCCTCGCAGGGACGCCCGATGGCTGGCAGCAGCTTCTTCGCATTGTTCGACGATATCGCCACCATCCTGGACGACGTCTCCGTCCTGACCAAGGTGGCGGCCAAGAAGACCGCCGGCGTGCTGGGCGACGACCTGGCGCTGAACGCGCAGCAGGTCAGCGGCGTGCCGGTCAACCGGGAACTGCCGGTGGTCTGGGCGGTGGCCAAGGGTTCCTTCGTCAACAAGCTGATCCTGGTGCCGGCGGCGCTGCTGATCAGCGCCTTCGCGCCCTGGGCGGTGACGCCGCTGCTGATGGTGGGCGGCGCCTTCCTGTGCTTCGAGGGCGTGGAGAAGCTGGCCCACAAGTTCCTGCCGCACGGCGACACCGCCGAGGGCAACCACGCCGCGCGCGCCGAGGCCTTGCAGGACGCGTCGGTGGACATGGTGGCGTTCGAGCGCGACAAGATCAAGGGCGCCATACGTACCGATTTCATCCTGTCGGCCGAGATCATCGCCATCACCCTGGGCGCGGTGGCCGAGGCCGATTTCGTCCGCCAGGTGCTGGTGCTGTCCGGCATCGCCATCGCCATGACCATCGGCGTCTACGGGCTGGTGGCCGGCATCGTCAAGCTGGACGACCTGGGGCTGTACCTGAGCCGGAAGCGCTCGCGCGCCGTCGCCTGGATGGGCGAGCGCATCGTGGGCGCGGCGCCCTGGCTGATGAAGGCGCTGTCCGTGGCCGGCACCGCCGCCATGTTCATGGTCGGCGGCGCCATCCTGACTCACGGCATCGCGCCGGTGGGGCAGGCCATCGCGCAGGCTGCCGCCGCCGTGGGCGGCGGATTGACGGGCGGACTGGCGACCACGCTGCTGGATGCTTTGTTCGGCGTGGCCGCCGGCGCGGTCGTGCTGGGCGCCGTCGGCCTGGCCAGGCGGCTGTTCAAGCGCGGCGGCTGATTCCCGGGCGCCAATGCGCCATCGGCAGGCCCGCGATGGGCGAGTCGAAGCAGGGAATGCGCGTGCCGAACAGGCTGCCCAGATACACGGTGCGCAGGTCCGGGCCGCCGAAGGTGATGCTGGCCATCCACGGCGCGATGGCGCCGCGCGCGCGCTGCATGTCCTCGCTGCGCAGCGTGCCCGCGTCGAAGCGTTGCATCAGGTTGGCGCTGGCCTCGGCGTCGCCGTCGTCCAGCAGCACGCGCATGTCGCCCTCGGGCGTGAGCGCGATGAGCCGGTCCACCATGATCAGGGCGGCCCACAGATTGCCGTGCGCGTCGAACGCGATGCCGTCGGGCAGGCCGCCCAGGTGGGCGGGGCCGAAGATTTCGCGGTCGACCAGCCTGACCTCGTCCGGCCGGGACTCGTCCAGCCGCATGCGGGTGATGCGCGGGCCGGTGGTTTCCACGATGTACAGCCATTGCTCGCGGGCGTCGAGCCGGATTTCATTGGTGAAGTGAAATCCGTCGGCCACCACGCGGATGCGGCCATCTTCAACCACCGCCACGTAGCCGTCGCGCACGCGGTCGGCGAGCGCCTGGGTCCATGGGTTCACCCGCGTCGAGACGGTGAGCCAGACGCGGTCCCTGGCATCGCGCAGCACGAAGTTGACCTTGCCGATGGGCTGGCCGTCGATGTTGTCGATCAGCGTGCGGGTGCGTCCGTCGCGGTCCATGATTTCCAGCCGGTCGGTGCCGAAGTTGGAGATCAGGATGCGGCCGTCGGCGGTGAAGGCCAGGCCGTTGGGCAGCGTGCCTTGCGTGTAGCGGGCCTGCACGGCTGCGCCGGCGTCGCTGGCGCCGTCGCCAAAGCGCGTATCCGCGCGCTGGCCGATGTAGCGCTGCGAGCCGTCCGGCGCGATGCGGGTGACGCCGCCGCGCGCGTCGGCGGCCCACAGCGTGCCGTCGGGCTCGGCCAGGATGCACTCGGGACGCTGCAGTTCGCGGCCGACGTAGCGGATGGCCGAGGGATCGACGGCGTATCCGTCCAGGGGATTGGGGGCTGCCATGCGCGGGCTCCTTGTTGCGCGGCGGGCGTCAGAAGGCGACGTTGTCGCGGCCCTTGAGCTGCAGGATCTGGCGGGCCTCGTCGGGCGTGGCGATCTCCATGCCCAGCTCGGTGAGGATGCGGCGGATCTTGGCGACCTGTTCGGCGTTCGACGTGGCGAGCTGTCCGCGTCCCAGGAACAGGTTGTCCTCCAGGCCCACGCGCACGTTGGCGCCCATCACCGCGCCCATGGTCACGAAGGGCATCTGCTGCCTGCCGGCGGCGAACAGCGACCAGACGTAGTCCTTGCCGAACAGGCGGTCCGCCGTCTGCTTCATCAGCAGCACGTTTTCCGGATCGGCGCCGATGCCGCCCATCACGCCGAACACCGACTGGATCAGGAACGGTGGCTTGACCAGGCCCTGTTCGACGAAGTAGGCCAGGTTGTAGAGGTGGCCGATGTCGTAGCACTCGAACTCGAAGCGGGTGCCGTGCGTCTTGCCCAGGGTCTCGAGGATGTAGCGGATGTCGCGGAAGGTATTGCGGAAGATGCCGTCCTCGGTGGCCTGCAGATAGGGCACTTCCCAGTCGTGCTTCCACTGGCGCGGCTTCTCGGCCATGCGGAACATGGCGAAATTGATCGAGCCCATGTTCAGCGAGGCCATCTCCGAGGACGCGCGCAGCGCGCCCGCCAGGCGCTGCTCCAGCGTCATCGTGACGCTGCCGCCGGTGGTGATGTTGAGCACGGCGTCGGTCTGCTCGGCGATGCGCGGCAGGAACTGCATGTACACGTCGGCCGACGGCGAGGGGCTGCCGTCGGCCGGGTTGCGCGCGTGCAGGTGGATGATGGCCGCGCCGGCCTGCGCGGCGGCGATGCTCTGCGCGGCGATCTCCTCGGGCGTGCAGGGCAGGTAGGGCGACATGGTGGGCGTGTGGACCGAGCCGGTGATGGCGCAGCTGATGATGGTCTTGGTCATGGCGGGTGCTTCCAGGGGGCGGTGAATGAGCGGGCGGCGCGCGCCGTCAGGCCGCGGGCATCAGCGCGTCGTCGAAGATGGCGACGGCGCGCGTCCAGCCGGCCGAGGCGTTGCGGATCTTGTGCGGGAAGCAGCTGATGTAGAAGCCGTCGGGCGGCAGCGCTTCCAGGTTGTGCAGCTTTTCCAGGTGGCAGTAGCCGATGTCGCGGCCGGCCTTGTGGCCTTCCCAGATCAGGCCGGCGTCGTGGCTGCGGGCGTATTTCTCGGCGGTATGGACGAAGGGCGCGTCCCAGCTCCAGGCGTCGGTGCCCGTCAGCCGGACGCCGCGCTCCAGCAGGTACATGGTGGCGTCGTAGCCCATGCCGCAGCCGGCGGAGACGAAATCATCATGTCCGTAGCGGCTGCCGGCGCGCGTGTTCACCACCACGATTTCCAGCGGCCGCAACGTGTGGCCGATGCGCTTGAGTTCGGCCTCGACGTCGGCGGCGGTCACGACATAGCCGTCGCCGAAATGGCGGAAGTCCAGCTTCACGCCGGGCTGGAAACACCATTCCAGCGGCACTTCGTCGATGGTCCAGGCGGGTTTTTTCTCGCCCAGCGCCTTGTCCATGGTGCTGTGGAAGTGGAACGGCGCGTCCAGATGCGTGCCGTTGTGGGTGGATAGCGTGACCTTTTCCACGGCCCAGCCTTCGCCGTCAGGCAGGTCTTCCTTCTTCAGGCCGGGGAAGAAGGGCTCGATCTGGCCGATCGTGTGCTCGTGGGTGAAGTACTGGATCTCGGGCTTGAAGGCGGGCGGATCGGAGACGACATCGTTCTCCAGGTAGATGGACAGATCGACGAAGCGGCGCGTCATGGCGGAATTCCTGTTCGTGTTGGGGAGTGCGGTCGCGGCCGGGCTCAGTGCGCGGCGACGGGTTCTTCGGCGGCGGCGGTCTTGCCGGCGGGCAGCAGCAGCACCACGGCGGCGGCGATCACGAACACGCCGCCGCAGGCGGCGATGCTCGGGCCGAAGCCGAAGGTGGCGGACATCGAGCCCAGCAGCAGCGGCGCGAAGGCGGAGATGCCGCGCCCCACGTTGAAGCAGAAGCCCGCGCCCGTGGCGCGCAGCTGGGTGGGAAACAGTTCCGCGAAGTACGAGCCCATCAGTCCGGCGAAGGCCATGAAGAAAGCAAATACCGGCCCCAGCCACAGCAGCAGCAGGTGATCCGTGGCCCGCACGTAGAACGGCAGCAGCAGGCCGGAGCAGACCAGCGACAGGATCAGGGCCTTCTTCTTGCCGACGCGGTCGGCGATATAGCCGAAGGCGTTGTAGCCGACGAACATGCCGATGTTGAGCAGGACCAGGAAGCGCGCCATGGTGCCGGTCTCCAGCCCGCGTTCCTTTTGCAGGAAGGTCGGCAGCCAGGTGCTGGCGCCCCAGTACGCGGCCAGCGTCAGGGCCGAGACCAGCGTGCCCAGCAGCGTCACGCGCAGCAGGGCCGGCGCGAACAGCGGGGCGACGCCTTGCCCGCCCGCGCCTTGCGGCGCGCCGGCGCGCTTGCGCTGCCGGTCGGCCAGCCAGGTCCCGGATTCGGGCACGTAGCGCCAGACGTAGACCATGGCGATCACGACCGCCGCGCCACAGACGAAGAACAGCGCGCGCCAGCCATGGGCCGGCAGCAGGTAGGAGGCCGCGGCGGCGGCGATGGCCGCGCCGATGGAAAAGGAACTGAGCACGAAGGAGGTGGCCCGCGCGCGCTGGTGCGCTGGCCAGGTTTCGTTCACGTGCGCGGCGGCGATGCCCCAGACGCTGCCCAGGCCCAGGCCCGAGAGAAACCGCAGCGCCAGCACTTCGCGCCAGTCGGTGGCGCCGGCAACCGCCATCGTCAGCGCGCCGAAGCTGCCCAGCGACAGCAGCAGCACCTTGCGGCGGCCCCAGCGGTCGGCCAGCGGCCCCATGACCAGGCCGCTCATGCCGATGCCGAGCAGGGTGGCCGTGGCCAGCAGCCCGGCCTGCATCGGGCCGATCTGCAGTGACGCCGAAATCGCCGGCATGGCGATCGCCAGGATGAGGATGTCCACGGCATCGAACATATAGCTCAGGAAGTACCCGGCCAGCACGCGCCATTTCAAAGTGGATGGGGAAGGGGCCACGCTTGTCTCCTGACGTTCTTGATCGTCTTTTATGGAAAACTGACTGTACGATCGTTCAGTTTATTTGGTCAATCCATCGAGCCCCTAGGGAAAACCAGGGCTACCATGACTTCCTTAAAATTCCAGGCCATCCCAGAGGAGAGATGCATGCCAGCAAAGCCTGTGCCCAAGAAAGCGGCCACGGCCCGGAACAAGGCGCCCGCCGCCATCAGCAAGCGCGACCGGATCCTGGACGCGGCGCAACAGCTGTTCGCACAGGGGGGATTCGACGGCGTGTCCATGCGGGACATCGCGGCGCAGGCCGGCGTGGGCCTGCCCCTGATCGTCTATCACTTCGAGACCAAGCAGAACCTGTACCGCGCCCTGTTCGAGCGCTTCAGGACGCTGCTCGACGCCCGCCTGACCGCCTTGCACGCGCCGGTCGCGCCGGGCGTGGACCCGCTGGAACACATCGTCCGCGCGCTGGTCCTGCCGGTGGTGCAGGCACAGGGCGGGGAGGCGGGCGTGGCCTACGCCAAGCTGGTGGCCAGGGAAGTGTCGGACCCGCGCGAAGCCGAGCGCGGCATCGTGGCGGAGTATTTCGATCCTTTCGCCGTCGAGTTCGTCCATGCGATCCGGACCGTGCTGCCGAAGCAGGATCCGGACTACGCGCACTGGGCCTATCTGTACGCGGTCGGCGCGCTGGTGATGAGCGTGTTCGACCGCCGCATCGAGCGCATCTCCGAGGGCCAGACGCATGCCGGCGACTTGAAGAACAAGGCGGAATACCTGGTGCGCTTCATCGTCGCGGGCATGCGGGCAGGACTCAAGCGGTCCTGATCCGGCGCTAGAAGGTGTACGCGACCATCGCCTGCAGAGACTGCGACGACGTTCCGCTACCGTAACGGCCCTGGTAGCCGGCCTGCCCGCTCCAGGCGCCGCCATCGGAGATCTTCAGCCCGGCCGTGGCGACCATCATGTCCGCCGGTCCGCGCGCGATCTCCTGTGAAAACCCGCCCGCCATGGTGCTGACATGAGCCGTGACGCTGCGGCTGTCGTGGTTGAACTCGTGTTCCCAGCCCAGGCCCCCATAGGGCTGCCAGAGATAGCCGCCCAGGCGCAGGTCCGCCTGCAGGCGCAGTCCCAGCGTGGAAGCCAGCGAGCGTCGCCTTTGCTCGAGGTAGTTCATGCTGGTCGCCGTCCTGCCGCCGTCGCGTGATTCGGTGTATCCGTCGACGCTCGCGTTCTGCAGGGTCAGCCCGGCCGACGGCGTCACCGTGTAGATGCCGGCATGCCAGTCATAGTGCGTCAGCGCCGACAGGACGGTCGTCGTGCCCTGGGTATCGCCGCGCTCGCTGAGGCGCGCGGGTCCGATGGAGAAGTCGCGCGAGATTCGCGGGTAGTCCAGGTAACCCGCGCTCGCGATCAAGGCCGCGGACCATTCGTCCAGGCGATAGCGGGCATAGGCGGATACCTGCGTCTGCTCCAGCCGGAAATCCCCGCCGTCCTCGCCCAGCGTGGCGTCGTGACGGATGTGGGTCAGGCCCGCGCCCAGCGTCCAATGCCGGCTCACGGCGCCGTCCACGCCCAGCGCGAGCATGTCCATGCGGTTGCGCAGCCCTGGTCTCCAGGCGTCGGCGCTACGCTGGCTGCTGTTGCCGTGTTCGTACGAGGCATAGGCCTGAACGGCTGCGGCGTCGCCGCGGTTGCGCAAGCGTTCTTCAATCACCCGCAGGCTGGCGCGCGAACCGGCCAGGGGCGCTTCGGCCAGCAGGCCGATCCGGCTGGGCGCCTGGAGCACGGACAGGGCATAACCGGCGATCAGTTCATGGCCGATGCCGCTGGGGTGGACGCCGTCGGCGTACAGGTGATCGCGGTTGGCGCCGGGGGCCACCAGCGATGCCGGCACGCATATGCCGGATGAGCCGGCGCAGGCGGGTTCGGTCACGTTGCGCAGCCCGTAGCGGTCGGGTTTGCCGACCAGTTCGTCCAGCATGCCGTAGGTGTCCAGAAGGACCAGATTTCCCTTGTAGCCTGCCAGTTCATTGTTCAGGCTCTCGTTGAACCGCGATGCCGCGAAGCTCAGCAATTGGCGCGCATCGCTTCCCAGCGCGAGCGCGCGCGGGGTGCTGCCGATGTTCGGCAAGCCCAGCACCAGCACGGTGCCGGCCCCGGCGGCGCCCAGGCGCCGGATCTGGGCGGCGGTTTCGGCGGCGACATGGCCGGCATCGTTCAGCAGCCCTTCCGCGGCGGCGGCCTGCGTGGCGGGGGCGGCCAATGCGCGGCTTTGGGCTTCCAGGCCCGACAGCAGGTCGTTGGCGCCGATCCAGACGGCATACAGTCCGTGACTGCTCAATTGGGGTTGATGGCTCAGATAGGTCGAGACCTGATCCGTCACGGAAGGGATCATCAGATACACCTCCTGGCTGCCCAGGCCGGGCACATCCGCCTGGAACGCGAGCTTCACGGCATCGGCAATGCGTGCGCCGCCCCAGGCCTGATTGCCGCCGCCGTCGGCGGCGGGCATCCATGCGCGCGCCAGACTGCCACCCAGTCCCCGCGCCAGCGGGGCGGCCCAGACCGGATCCGGATTGGTGGTGTAGGACGGTTGCATCCGTTCGCCCGTCCACTGATAGAGGATCGAGGATACGGGCGTCTGCGCCAGCATGCCTGCAAGTCTCGCGCTCGCCGGTCCGGCGGCGTTGAGCGTGTCCACCAGGTTTGCGCCGTTGCCGACCAGGAATTGCTTTCCGGTCAGCGTGGGTGACGTGTACGCACCGCTGTTCGTCAGGGAGTCTCCGAAAAATACCAGCGTGTCATAGGGCGAGGCCTGGGCCTGGGCGCCTGTGACCATCGCGGCGGCCAAGGCCGCCGCGGCCATCAACGAACGCCGCCCGGCACGCGGGCGCACGATCTTGTTCATTTGCTTTGTCTCCTGGTTTCTATGAGTGTCCGGCTCAACCGAAACGCAGCCGCAAGATGACGGCGAACGGACGAGCCTTTTGACTTCTATCCGTGTCCAAAACAACGTATGACAGCGCTGTCATGGAATTGAAATATTAATCGATCAATCGGTGTTCGGGGGGATCGCGCGGTTGGTGACGCTCAAAAATTCTTCTGGTAAATCATCCGATCCGCGTTCCGCCCGAAACGACATCCACAAGCTCGGCGCAGGCTGTCCAGGCGGCCGGGTTGGATGCGCGGCGGGCTGGCGCAGCGTGGATCCGGCGGATAAAAAAAGCCCCGCGCCGGAGGAGACGCGGGGCCAAGACACGAGGAACGTGTCGGGGGTCTGGTTCAGGGCTGCGTGGTTGGCGCGGCGGCTTCCCTGGAAGGTTCCTGCGCGGGCGCCTGCGCCGGCGAGCCCATGGCCTGGAACAGCGCCGCCGTTTCCGTCAGCCGCTGCGTGGCGTACTGCACCTCGGCCAATCGCGCCGAGATAAAGCGCTGCTCGCTGGCGCGGCCGGCATAGGGTGCCAGCGCGCCCAGCCGCACGCGGCTCGCGGTATTGCGATAGGACTGTTCGGCTGAACGGCGCGAGGCCTCGGCCGCGGCCAGCGCCTGGCTGCCGGCTTCCAGCCGCGCCAGCGTGTCGGCCACGTCCTGGAACGCGGACAGCACCGCCTGCTTGTATTGCTCGATCGAGGCCTCGTACATGAGCTTGGCCGCGCGCCGCTCGGCCAGCAGCTGGCCGCCATGGAATATCGGCTGCGTCAGCGAGGCGCCCATGCCCCAGATCGAGCCGGCGCCCGACAGCGCGCCGGGCCAGCTGAAGCCGCCCTTGCCCATCGAGGCCGTCAGGCTCAGTCGGGGAAAGAGCTGCGCGGTGGCCAGTCCTACATCGGCGGCAGCGGCTTGCACCGCCGTTTCCGCCGCCCGGATGTCCGGGCGCGAGGCCAGCAGATCCGACGGCACGAGCACCGGCACCTGCGCCGGCAGCGTCAGCGCGCCGAAGGCCAGGTCGGGCGGCGCCTGGTCGGGCGTGCGGCCCAGCAGCACCGCCAGCGCGTGGCGGGTGGACTGCCATTCGGCGTACAGCCCGGGCAGCGAGGCTTCCAGGTTGGCGGCGTCGCGGTCGGCGTCCAGCGCCTCGCTCTGCGAGGCCGAACCCAGCTCGTAGCGGCGCTGCGCGTCGCGCGCGACCTGGCGCGACAGCACGGCCTGCTTCTCCGTCAGCGCGACCCGTTCGGCCAGCGCGGCCGAGCGGATGGCGCCGGTGACGATGTTGGCGGCCAGCGCGCGGCGCGCCGAGTCCAGCTGGAAGGCGCGCTGCTCGACGCGCGCGCCCTCGGCCTCGTTGGCGAAGCGCGCCGCGCCGAAGATGTCTACTTCGTAGCGCGCCTGGATCTGGCCGGTGTAGACGTTGTAGAGCTTGGTGGGATCGGGCAGGCCGGGCATGGTCAGCGCGCGCTTGCGCGAGACCTCGCCGCCGGCGTCCACGGTGGGCATCAGGGACGAATTGATCTGGCCGCGCAGCTGCTCGCGGGCCGCGGCCAGCGAGCGGCCGGTGGCGGCCAGGTCCGGGTTTTTCGCCAGGCCTTCCTCGACCAGCGCATCCAGCTCGGGCGAGCCGTAGCGCTTCCACCATTGCGGCACGGGCTGGGCGCCCTGTTCATAGCGCTGGGCCACGCCCTGCGCCGTGGCGCCGGCGGCGGGCAGGGGCTGCACGCCGTACTGGGCGGGCTGCGGCGCCGCGGGCGGCTTGCGGTCGGGGGCGAAGGCGCAGGCGCCCAGCGCCAGCACCAGCGGCAGCACGGCCAGGCGTGCCGGAGTGCGCGGGGATTTCACGGTGGTCATTGTTGTGCTCCCGCGCGCTCGTCGTGTTTCACCCGGAACCAGGCGGCATACAGCGCCGGCAGGAAGAACAGCGTCAGCACGGTGGCGCTGGTGATGCCGCCCATCAGCGCGGTGGCCATGGGACCGAAGAAGTTGCTGCGCAGCAGCGGGATCAGGGCCAGCACGGCGGCCGCGGCCGTCAGCGTGATGGGACGGAAGCGCCGCACGGTGGCGCCGACGATGGCGTCGATGCGTTGATGGCCGGCGCCGATGTCCTGCTCGATCTGATCCACCAGGATCACCGAGTTGCGCATGATGATGCCGAACATGGCGATCACGCCCAGCATGGCGACGAAGCCGAAGGGCTGGCCGAACAGCAGCAGCGTGGCGACCACGCCGATCAGGCCGAGCGGCGCGGTCAGCACCACCATCATGACGCGCGAGAAGCTCTGCAGCTGCACCATCAGCAGCGTCAGCACCACCACCAGCATGATCGGCATCTGGGCGTTGATCGAGTTCTGGCCCTTGGCGCTTTCCTCGACGGTGCCGCCGACCTGGATGCGGTAGCCGACCGGCAGCTCCTGGCGCAGCGCGTCGAGCTGCTTGTCGAGGGCGTGGGTCACGTCGATGCCCTGGGCGCCGGCGACCACGTCAGCCTGCACCGTGATGGTGGGCTGGCGGTCGCGTTCCCAGATCACCGCGTATTCCAGGCCGTAGCGCAGCTGCCCCAGGCTGCCCAGCGGCACCGGGCCGTTGGGCGTGGGCATGGCCAGCGTGGCCAGGCGCGCCGGGTCGACGCGTTCCTCGCGCGGCGCGCGCAGTTCCACGTTGATCAGCTTGTCGCGCTCGCGGTACTGCGTCACGGTGTAGCCGGACAGCGTCAGGGCCAGGAAGCTGGACACGTCGCTGGACGTGACGCCGACTTCGCGCGCCTTCTGCTGGTCGATCTCGAAGCGCACCGAGCGCTCGGACGGCTCGTCCCAGTCGAACTGCACGTTGACCGTGCGGGCGTCGGCGCGGATCTGCGCGGCGACCTGCTCGGCGGTGGCGCGCACGGTGGCGATCTTGTCGCCGCTGATGCGGAACTGCACCGGGAAGCCGACCGGCGGCCCGTTCTCCAGGCGCGACAGGCGCGTGCGCACGGCGCTGAATTCCTCGCGCAGCATGGGGCCGAGCCACTGCGCCAGCTTCTCGCGGTCTTCCACCGAATGCGCGGTGATGACGAACTGGGCGAAGTTGGGCGTGGCCAGCTGCTGGTCCAGCGGCAGGTAGAAGCGCGGCGCGCCGCTGCCCACGAAGCTGACCATGTGCTCGATCTCGGGCCGGCCGTCCAGCGCCTTTTCCAGGCGCTCGACCTGGCGCAGCGTGGCCGCGAAGGACGCGCCTTCCTGCAGGCGCACGTCCATCAGCAGCTCGGGACGGTCGGAGCTGGGGAAGAACTGCTTGGGAATCAGGTTGAAGCCGGCCATGGACACGATGAAGACGAGCACCGTGCCGCCCAGCACCAGGTAGCGCCGGTCCACGCACCAGCCCACCCAGCGGCGGAAGCGCTGGTAGAAGCGGGTGTCGTAGATGTCGTGCTCGTGGTCGTCGGGCAGGTGCGCCTCGCGCTTGCGCTCGGGCAGCATGTGATAGCCCAGCAGCGGGATCAGCACCACGGCCGCGAACCAGGATGTGATCAGCGCGATGGCCGAGACCTCGAAGATCGAGCGCGTGTATTCGCCGGTGCTGGACTTGGCCAGCGCGATGGGCAGGAAGCCGGCCACGGTGACCAGCGTGCCGGTCAGCATGGGGAAGGCGGTGCTGGTGTAGGCGAAGGCGGCCGCGCGGGCGCGGCTCCAGCCTTGTTCCAGTTTCACCGCCATCATTTCCACGGCGATGATGGCGTCGTCCACCAGCAGGCCCAGCGCCAGCACCAGCGTGCCCAGCGAGACCTTGTGCAGGCCGATGCCGAACATGTCCATGAACAGCGCCGTCACCGCCAGCACCACGGGAATGGAAATCACCACCACCATGCCGGTGCGCATGCCCAGCGACACCAGGCTGACCGCCAGCACGATGGCCACGGCCTCGGCCACCGAGCGCAGGAAATCATCCACCGAGTGCGATACCGCGCGCGGCATGCTGGAGACTTCGGTCAGCGTCAGGCCGGCGGGCAACTGGGCGGTCAGCTCGCCGAACTTGGCGGCCAGCGCGCGGCCCAGGTGCACCACGTCCTGGCCGGGCTGCATGGTGATGCCGATGCCCAGCACCGGCTTGCCGGCCAGGCGCATCTGGTCCACCGGCGGGTCCTGGTAGCCGCGGCGGATCTCGGCGATATCGCCCAGGCGGATCGACTTGTCGTTCACGCGGATCAGCGTGTCGCCCAGCGCGCGGGCGTCGTCGAACTGGCCGCTGGGGCGCACGAAGATGCGGTCGTCCTCGGTGGTCAGCGTGCCGGCGTGCGTGACCGCGTTCTGGCTGTTGATGGCCTCGGCCAGCTGGCGCGGCGAGATGCCCAGCCGGGTCAGCTGGGTGTTGGAGATTTCAAGGTAGATGCGTTCCGGCTGGTCGCCGAAGTAGTCCACCTTGGCCACGCCGGGCACGCGCAGCAGCACGGTGCGCAGCGAGTCGGCGTAGTCGCGCAGCTGGGCGGACGAAAAACCGTCGCCTTCCAGCGCGTAGATGTTGGTGTAGACGTCGCCGAACTCGTCATTGAAGAACGGGCCCTGCACGCCTTGCGGCAGGGTGGCCGCGATGTCGCCGACCTTCTTGCGTATCTGGTACCACTCTTCCGGCACCTTGCTGGCGGGCGCGGAGTCCTTCATGGTGAAGAAGATCAGCGATTCGCCGGGGCGCGAGTAGCTGCGCAGGAAGTCCGTGGCCGGGGTTTCCTGCAGCTTCTTGCCGATGCGGTCGGTGACCTGTTCCTGCACCTGCTGCGCCGTGGCGCCGGGCCACAGCGTGCGGATGACCATGACGCGGAAAGTGAAGGGCGGATCCTCGGACTGCGCCAGCCGCGTGTACGACAGCACGCCGAACAGCGTGACCAGCGAAATCAGGAAGACCACCAGCGACTGGTGGCGCAGCGCCCAGGCGGACAGGTTGAAGCTGCCTTCCTCGTCGCGATGCGAAGCCTGCCCGGCTTGTTGATCCACGCCGCTCATGATGCGAAGTCCTCGGGGTGCAGCGGCGGCACGGCGCGCACTTTCTGGCCGGCCGACACGGCATGCACGCCCTGCCAGACCACGCGTTCGCCGGGCTGCAGGCCCTGGGTCAGCGTGACCGTGCGGGCGTCGTAGCGCAGCACCTGCACGCGGCGCAGTTCCAGCGTGTCCTCTTGCGGCTTGACCACCCAGACGGCGGCGTCCTTGCCGTCATGGAACAGCGCGGTGGCCGGCAGCGTGTAGGTCGCCGCGCCATTGGCGCTGGCGTTGCTGAAGCTGATGTTGGCCGTCATGCCCAGGCGGACCTCGGGCTTGGGATTTTCCAGGGTGAGCTTGGCGCGGTAGGTGCGGCTCTGCGGATCGGCGGCGGGCGCGATCTCGCGCAGCACGGCGTCGAAGGTCTGGCCGGGCAGCGGACCCAGCGTGACGCTGGCGCGCTGGCCCACCGCCAGGCTGGCCAGCACGCTTTCGGGCACGTCGCAGATGGCGTCGATGTCGCCGGACCAGGCCAGGTTGTAGACCGCCTGGCCGGCCGAGACGTTCTGGCCGGTGTCGGCCCGCTCGGCGGTGATCACGCCGGCGTGGTCGGCCTGCAGGGTGGTGTACTTGAGCTGGTCAGCGGCCAGCGCCGATTGCTGCGCGGCCTGGTCGCGCTGCGCCAGCGCCGAGGCGTAGGCATTGCGGGTCTGTTCCAGCTGGGTGGCGGCGATCAGGTTCTCGCGCGCCTGGGCGCGGTCGCGATCGAGCTGTTGCCTGGCGTAGTCCAGCTGGTGCTGGGCGGCCGAGAGCTGGGCGCGGGCGCTGGCCGCGTTCTTGGCGGCGTCGGCCGGATCCAGCCGGGCCACGATCTGGCCGGGCGTCACGGCATCGCCCAGGCGGACCTGGCGTTCGACGATCTTGCCGCCGACGCGGAACGACAGCGGCGTGCTGTAGCGCGCCTGCACTTCGCCCGGCAGGGTCCAGGCCGGCAGCGCGGCGTCGGCCTGCACGGGCATGGCGACGACGGGCCGGGGCGCGGGCGGCGCTTCCTCCTTGCGGCCGCAGCCCGCCAGGGCCAGCGCCAGGACCAGCGCGGCCGGCAGCGCGCGGCGCAGGCGCCGGGCGTGGGCGGGCAGGGGAGAAGAAGCCGCCGCCAGGGCGGGACCGCGCGCCGGGGGCGCGTCAGAGCCAGGGAAAGTCACGGGATACCTCGCGGCGTGCTTGGGCTAGCACCGGTTGAATAAATACGGGATGGATTCTAATTCGTTAATGAATCCAAATTCAATCCTGTATTTGAAATTTAGGCCAAATGCTAAAATCCCTACATGTCCAAAGTCCGTCTAACCCGAGAGCAGAGCCGCGATCAGACGCGCCAGCGCCTGCTCGACGCCGCCCAGTCCATATTCATTACCAAGGGCTTCGTGGCCGCCAGCGTGGAAGACATCGCCGAACAGGCCGGCTATACCCGCGGCGCTTTCTATTCCAATTTCGCCAGCAAATCCGAACTGTTGCTGCAACTGCTCAGGCGCGACCATGAGCACGTCATGGCTGAGATGCGCGCCATCTTCGAGCAGGAAGGCGCCTCGCGCGCGCAGATGGAAGAAAGCGTGCTGCGCCACTACAGCACCCACTACCGCGAGAACGACTGTTTCCTGTTGTGGATGGAAGCCAAGCTGCAGGCGGCGCGCGATCCGCAGTTCCGCGTCGGCTTCAACGCCTGTCTGCGCGAGCTGCGTGAAGTCGTCGCCGAATACGTGCGGCAGTTCTCCGAGCATGTGGGCACGCCGCTGCCCATGGCGCCGGAAAAACTGGCGGTGGGCCTCCTGGCCCTGTCCGACGGCATGCAGTTCAGCTACGCTTTTGATCCGCAGACGATCACCGACGAAGTCACCGAGGCCGTGCTGGCGGCGTTCTTCCGCCGCATCGTCTTCGGCGACCCCACGCCGGAATAAGCACGCCGCCCGCCGGTCCGCCGGCAGGCGCGCGACGCAGGCGGCGCGCAGGCTGGACTGAGGGGGCCGGCGCCGCATCGCATTTCCCATCCCTCGGGCGAAAGGAGCGCTGCATGACTTCAGAAACCCGACCGTCCACCATCAACCGGCCCGTCTTCTACACGGCGGCGGTGTTCATCCTGCTGCTGGTCGGCTTCGCCATCGCCGTACCCAAGACCGCCCAGGCGCTGTTCGAGTCGATACAGGGCTGGATCCTGGGCAACGCCAGCTGGTTCTACATCCTGGTGGTGGCCATCATCCTGCTGTCCGTCGCCTTCCTGGCGCTGAGCCGGTACGGCGACATCAAGCTGGGGCCCGATCACAGCGAACCGGACTACCGCAACTTCACCTGGTTCGCCATGCTGTTCTCGGCCGGCATGGGCATCGGCCTGATGTTCTTCGGCGTGGCCGAGCCCGTCATGCACTTCATGGCCCCGCCGGTGGGCGAGGGCGGCACCGCCACCGCGGCGCGCGAGGCCATGAAGATCACCTTCTTCCACTGGGGCCTGCATGCCTGGGCGATCTACGCGGTGGTGGCGCTGACGCTGGCGTTCTTCTGCTATCGCCACGGCCTGCCGCTGACGCTGCGCTCGGCGCTGTATCCGCTGATCGGCAATCGCATCCACGGCCCCATCGGCCATGCCGTCGACATCTTCGCCATCATCGGCACGGTGCTGGGCGTGGCGACCTCGCTGGGCCTGGGGGTGGCGCAGATCAACAGCGGCCTGAACCATCTGTTCGGCGTGCCGGTGGGCGTGACCACGCAGATCATCCTCATCATCGTCACTTGCGGGCTGGCGACGCTGTCGGTGGCCAGCGGGCTGGACAAGGGCATCCGCATCCTGTCCGAGGCCAACCTGGTGCTGGCGGCGGTGCTGCTGCTGTTCGTGCTGGTGGCCGGCCCCACCGTGTTCCTGTTCCAGACCTTCGTGCAGAACACCGGCGCCTATCTGTCGGACATCGTCAACAAGACCTTCAACCTCTACGCCTACGAGCCGACCGACTGGATCGGCGGCTGGACGCTGTTCTACTGGGGCTGGTGGATCGCGTGGTCGCCTTTCGTGGGCCTGTTCATCGCCCGCATCTCGCGCGGCCGCACCATCCGCGAATTCGTCAGCGGCGTGCTGCTGGTGCCGGCCGGCTTCACGCTGTTCTGGATGACGGTGTTCGGCGACACGGCCATACACTTCATCCTGGTCGACGGCATCAAGGGCTTCGCCGAGACGGTGCAGGGAGACAGTTCGCTGGCGCTGTTCGCCTTCCTGGAGCAGCTGCCCTGGAGCGGCCTTGTGTCCATCATCGCCATCGCCATGGTGGCGGTGTTCTTCGTCACCTCGGCCGACTCGGGCGCGCTGGTGGTGGACCTGCTGGCCTCGGGCGGCGCCGAGCGCACGCCCATGCTGCAGCGGATCTTCTGGTCGCTGCTGATGGGCGCGGTGGCCATCGCGCTGCTGCTGGCCGACGGCCTGACCGCCTTGCAGACCGCCACCATCGCCAGCGCGCTGCCGTTCTCGGTGATCCTGCTGCTGTCGCTGTGGGGGCTGTTCAAGGCATTGAAGCTGGATGCCACCAAACGCGGCATCCGCTACCAGTCGCTGACGCTGTCGCGCCCGGCGCGCGGCGGCCAGTCCTGGGAGCGCCGCCTGCGCAACATGGTCATGATGCCGCGCCGCGCCCACGTGCTGCGCTTCATCGCCGACGTGGCGCGCCCGGCCTTCGAGGACGTGGCCGATGAGCTGCGCAAGCAGGGCTACGAGGTGCAGGTCAAGGACGGCGAGGACGACGGCGGCGTCGCGCTGGAGGTCTCGCACGGCGAACACCTGGACTTTTCCTACGCGGTGAAGCCGGAAGCCTTCGTGCGCCCCAGCCTTACGCCCGACGAGGCGGCCGATGAGGAAGAGCGCAAGTACTTCCGCGCCGAGGTGCATCTGCGCGAGGGCGGGCAGGACTACGACATCATGGGCTGGAGCCGCGACGCGGTCATCGGCGACATCCTCGACCAGTACGAGCGGCACCGCCACTATCTGCACATGGTGCGCTGAGCGCACAGGATGTGTTCAGGCCCGGACGCCGGCGGTTCCGCGAGGAATCGCCGGCGTTTTCACATGGGGCGGTCGCGCGTGGAGCCCTTCAGGGTTGCTTCAGCGCGCGCAGCACGCCGGCCAGCTTCCGGATGGCGACTTCCTGTTCGTTCGGCGCATGGGCGGCGAATCCCATCAGGAACCCGGCCTTGTGCCGCGCCGAGGCGTGCAGGCCCGTGAGGCCCAGCAGGTCTATCCCGTCCCGCCGCGCAGCGTCCAGCGCCTGGCGCTCGGACAGGCCCGGCGCCAGCACGCAGGGCATCTGCATGCCTCCGGCCGGCACGCGCGCCTGCAGCCAATGCGACAGGTGCCGGTCCACCAGCCGCGCCAGCACGTCGCGCCGTTCGGCGTAGACGGCGCGCATGGTGCGCACGTGCGCGCCAAAATGCCCGCCATCGATGAAGCGCGCCAGCGTCAGCTGCGGGATCGGTGCGCTGTGCCCGTCCAGCAGCGTGCGCGCCGCCGTCATGGGCGCGACCAAGGGCGCAGGCAGCACCATGTAGCCGATGCGCAGGCCGGGAAACAGCGACTTGGTGAAGGTGCCGATGTAGATGGTCCGTTCCTGCGGATCCAGTCCTTGCACGCAGGCGGTGGGCTTGCCGGCGTAGTGGAATTCGCTGTCGTAGTCGTCCTCGATGATCCAGGCCTGGCGCCGCCGCGCCCAGTCGATCACGGCCAGCCGGCGGTCCAGCGCCAGCGTGGCGCCGGTGGGGAACTGGTGCGAGGGCGTCAGGTACACGGCCCGCGCCGACAGCGCCGGATCTTCCAGCCGTTCCACCCGCATGCCGTCCGCGTCCAGCGGCACGGGCACGCATTCCAGCCCGGCGGCGGCGAAGGCCTTGCGCGCCCCGTGATAGACCGGGTCCTCGATGCAGATCTGTTCGCCGGCGTCCAGCAGCACCGTGGCGCACAGCGTCAAGGCCTGCTGCGAGCTGGTCAGCACCAGCACCCGCTCGGGCGTGGCGCGCGCGCCGCGTTCCAGGTTGACGTAGTCGGCGATGGCCCGGCGTAGCGGCTCCATGCCTTGCGGCGGGCTGTGCAGCAGCGCCTGCGCGCCGTATTCCTTGAGCACCTGCCGCGTCAGCCGTTCCCAGGTTGGCAGCGGAAAGCTGCGCGTTTCCGGCACGCCGGGCGCGAAGGCGCGCGGGGCCAGGAATTCGCGCACGCCACCGTCCTGGAACATGGCGCTGCCGCGCTGGCTCAGGCGCAGCGCCGCCTTCTGCGGGCTGGCGCGCCGGGCCGCGCCGCGTCCGGGCGCGTACTGCGCCCGCTCGGACACGAAGCTGCCGCTGCCCACGCGCCGCAGGATGAAGCCTTCCACATGCAGCTGGCTGTAGGCGGCCTCCACCGTGTCGCGCGACACGCCCAGCGACCGGGCCAGCGCGCGCGAGGCGGGCAGGGGGCGGCCGGCCTCCAGCGCGCCGTCCAGGATCAGCTGGCGCACGGCCCGGTGGATGCGCGCGTGCAGCGGCAGGGCGCCGTGGGCGGGGTCGCCAACCCAGGCTTTGACGGATTCGAGTTGCGCGTGCTTGAACACAATTGGTCTGGATCTATGTAAAAAAGTGGTGGGGAACAGCCTGCCATTCCAGGACTATAAATCCGGATATCGATTCATGCCGGCTGCGCCGTCTCCAGGAACCCCATACAGGCCATGTCTTCCGTCCGTCCGCATTCCCCCGCTCGCTGGAGCGATCTCGCCCACCCCGTCGTCGCCGGGCTGATCTCGGTCATCGTCAACTATGGCGGCACCTTCATCCTGGTGTTCCAGGCCGCCAAGGCTGCCGGCCTGAGCCCCGAGCTGACGGCCTCCTGGGTCTGGTCTGTCTCGATCGGCGTGGGCGTGACCGGGCTGATCCTGAGCTGGGCCGCGCGCGAGCCCATCATCACCGCCTGGTCGACTCCGGCCGCCGCCTTCCTGGTGACGGCGCTGGCCACCACGCCCTACGCCGAGGCGGTGGGCGCCTACCTGGCGTCGGCGGCGGCCTTCGTGCTGCTGGGCCTGTCGGGCTGGTTCGAGCGCGTGATCCGGCTGATCCCGCCGGGCGTGGCGGCCGGGCTGCTGGCCGGCATCCTGCTGCAGTTCGGCATCCAGGCCTTTGGCGGCATGAGCGTGGATCCGGCGCTGGCCGGCCTGTTGATCGCGGCCTACGTGATCCTCAAGCGCGTCACCGCGCGCTATGCCGTGGTCGGCATCCTGGCGCTGGGCCTGGCCTTCCTGCTGCTGCAGCAGCGCGTCGACCTGAGCGGACTGGAACTGCGCCTGGCGACGCCGGTGTTCACGCGGCCCGAGTTCTCGCTCAACGCCCTGCTGAGCGTGGCGCTGCCCTTGTTCCTGATCACGCTGACCGGCCAGTACATGCCCGGCATGCTGGTGCTGCGCAACGACGGCTTCAAGACCAGCGCCAATCCCATCGTGACCCTCACCGGGCTGGGCTCGCTGCTGATGGCGCCGTTCGGTTCGCATGCCTTCAACATCGCCGCCATCACCGCCGCGATCTGCACCGGCCGCGAGTCGCACGAGGATCCGTCCAAACGCTGGGTCGCCGGCATCGCGGCGGGCGTGTTCTACATCCTGGTGGGCGTGTTCGGGGTCACGCTGGCGGCGGTCTTCATGGCTTTCCCCGCGACCTTCATCACCACGCTGGCGGGCCTGGCGCTGCTGGGCACCATCGGCGGCAGCCTGGCCGGCGCGCTGGCCGATCCGAAGACGCGCGAGGCCTCGCTGATCACCTTCCTGGCGGCGGCCGCCAACATCAAGCTGTTCGGCATCGGCGGCGCCTTCTGGGGCCTGTGCATCGGCCTGCTGGCGCACCTGGCGCTGAACGGCAAGTGGCCGGGCCGCAAGGCGCGGGCCGATGCCGGGTCTGCCACGTCTGTGGCCGCGCATCCCGCCCCGTCCGCCGCCAAACCCGCAGCGGGACGTTGAGCGTCCGCCCATCGATCTTCGGCGCGCCGCAGGGGCGCGCCGGTTGAACACTGGAGTTTCCCGACATGCAGCAAGCCGCCACGCACCTGATGCGTGCCTACGCCCGTCAACCCGTCACCTTCGCGCGCGGCAGCGGCGCGCGCCTGTGGGACGAGCAGGGGGGGGAATACCTGGATGCCATCGCCGGCGTGGCGGTGACCAGCCTGGGCCACGGCCATCCCGAGATCGCCGCGGCCATCGCCGAGCAGGCCGCGCTGCTGATGCACACGTCCAACGTGTTCCGCGTCGAATGGCAGGAACGGCTGGGCCAGCGCCTGTGCGCGCTGGCCGGGATGGAAAGGGCGTTCTTCTGCAATTCCGGCGCCGAGGCCAACGAGGCCGCGCTCAAGCTGGCGCGCCTGCACGGCCATCGCCGCCAGGTGGCGCAGCCGCAGATCGTGGTGATGGAGAACGGCTTTCATGGCCGCACGCTGGCGACCCTGTCGGCCACCGGCAATCCGGCCAAGCAAAAGGGCTTCGAGCCCTTGCTGCCGGGTTTTCTGCGCGTGCCGTATGACGATATCGCCGCCGTGCGCCAGCTGGCGGAACAGCGCGACGACATCGTCGCCGTGCTGCTGGAGCCGGTGCAGGGCGAGGGCGGCATTCGCGTCGCCGGCGCCGACTACCTGCGGGACCTGCGCGCGCTGTGCGACCGGCATGGCTGGCTGTTGATGCTGGACGAGATCCAGGCCGGCATGGGCCGCACCGGCGCCTGGTTCGGCCACCAGCACGCGGGCATCGCGCCCGATGTGATGACGCTGGCCAAGGCCCTGGGCAACGGTTTTCCCATCGGCGCCTGCCTGGCGCGCGGGCCGGCCGCCGACCTGTTCTCGCCGGGCCAGCACGGCTCCACCTTCGGCGGCAATCCGCTGGCCTGCCGCGTGGCCTGCACGGTGCTGGACATCATGGCGCGCGATGGCATGCCGCAACGTGCCGCCGCGCTGGGCGAGCGCCTGCTGGCCGGGCTGCGGCAGGCGCTGGAAGGCCATCCGCAAGTGGTGGCGGTGCGCGGCCAGGGGCTGATGGCCGGCATCGAGCTGGACCGTAATTGCCAGGAACTGGTCGGCCGGGCGCTGGCCGAGCAACGCCTGCTGATCACCGTGACCCGCGAGCGCACCATCCGCCTGCTGCCGCCGCTGGTCTGCGACGAAGCGCAGATCGACGAGATCGTCGCGCGCCTGGCCCGTCTGCTGTCCGGCGACGGCGCCCAAGCCATCACTCCATCGAACGCCGCCGGCGCTGTTGCCGCCGGCCAGACTGAAACCAGGACCTGAAGCCATGACCATCGCCTCCCCGACCCTGCAGGATTTCGACCCGGACCTGGCGCAAGCCATGCGCGCCGAAGCCGTGCGCCAGGAAGACCATGCCGAACTGATCGCCTCCGAAAACTACGCCAGCCCGCTGGTGATGGCGGTGCAGGATTCGGTGTTCACCAACAAGTACGCCGAAGGCTATCCGGGCCGCCGCTACTACAGCGGTTGCGAGCACGTGGACGTGGCCGAGCGCCTGGCGCTGGAGCGGGTGAAGGCGCTGTTCGATTGCGACTACGCCAACGTCCAGCCGCATGCCGGCGCCCAGGCCAACGCCGCGGTGTTCCTGGCGCTGACGCGGCCCGGCGACACCGTCATGGGCATGAACCTGGCGCAGGGCGGCCACCTGACCCACGGCAACCCGTCCAATTTCTCGGGCCGGCACTATCACATCGTGCCCTACGGCCTGGATCCCGAGACCGGGCTGATCGACTACGACGAGATGGAGCGCATCGCGCTGCGCACCCGGCCCAGGATGCTGATCGGCGGTTTCTCCGCCTACTCGCGCCACAAGGACTGGGCCCGCATGCGCGCCATCGCCGACCAGGTCGGCGCGGTGTTCTGGGTGGACATGGCGCACGTGGCCGGACTGGTCGCCGCCGGCGTGTATCCCAGCCCGCTGCCGCACGCGCACGTGGTCACCAGCACCACGCACAAGACGCTGCGCGGCCCGCGCGGCGGTATCATCCTGGCCCGGGGGCAGGACGAGGACTTCTGCAGGAAGCTCGATTCGGCCGTCTTCCCCGGCATCCAGGGCGGCCCGCTGATGCACGTGATCGCCGCCAAGGCGGTGGCGTTCAAGGAAGCGCTGGCGCCGGCCTTCAAGGATTACCAGCGCCAGGTGGTGGCCAACGCCCGCGCCATGGCGGCCGTGATCCAGCGGCGCGGCTACCGCATCGTGTCCGGCGGCACCGACAATCACCTGATGCTGATAGACCTGTCCGACCGGACCTACACCGGCAAGGACGCGGACGCGGCCTTGAGCGCGGCCCGCATCACGGCGAACAAGAACTCGGTGCCGAACGATCCGCGCTCGCCCTTCGTCACCTCGGGCCTGCGCATCGGCACGCCGGCGCTGACCACGCGCGGCTTCGGGCAGGCCGATTGCGAGACGCTGGCGGGTTGGCTGTGCGATGTGCTGGACGCGCTGGCGGCCGGCACGCTGGAAAGCGTATCGGCGCGTGTGGCTGAGCAGGTGACGGCGCTGTGCCGCCAGCATCCGGTGTATCGGCGGGCGTCGTAGAATCCCCCGGCCGGCATCGCCGCGGCCGGCCCGTTCCGGTTTCGCGAGCGCGGCCCTGTCTTTCGCATGCAAGGTTGCGAGCGCCCATGACGACTTCCCCGCAGATATCCATCACCTTCGACGGCCTGGACGCTGCGCAGCAGCAGGCCGTGACGCGCTTCATGCAGGCCGCGGCCCAGGCCTTCGAAGACAAGAATCCCCATGCGCTGGCAGCCATGCAGCATGCGGGCGCGTCCGAGTCGGGCCAGCGCAACAACTTCAACTACAACCAGGGGCTCATGGAGGGCGGCGACCGCATCGTCTCGTGGTCGGCCAGCCCGTACAAGGAGCCGCGCTGGTCGATCATGAAGCTCTACCAGCATCACCCGGAACCCACCGCCTGGGTGCTCGTGATGCTGGATGATGGACGCAGGCAGACCGAGTACTGCTTCGCGCTCGCGCCGACCGAGGATGGCAGTCTCAAGTCCTGCTATTACATCGACCGCGTGAAGAAGAAACCGGGCCGCAAGAAGGGGCTATAGCTTTTTGCTAACCTCAACATTACTTAAGCTATTTTGACTTGTCCCAGGCTTTCGCGGATTATCAAAGCACACTCTTTGATAATTAGCGAGAGCATCATGACGGTGAAAGCAGGAGCATGGGCCGCGGGCGTATGCGTGCTGGCGGCAGCGATAGGGACGGGGCTGTACTGGAAGTACGGCGGTAGCGGAAACAAGGGCGGTTGGGCCATGGCGCCCGCCAAGGTGGCGGTGGCGCCGGCCGTGCAGGCCGATTTCCCGGTGTCGCTCAGCGGCATCGGCTCGCTGGAGGCGACGCGGCAGGTGCAGGTGCCGGCCGAAGTGGACGGCCGGGTGGCGCAGATCCTGTTCAATCCGGGCGAATCCGCGCGCGCCGGCCAGTTGCTGGTGCAGCTGAACGACGCGCCCGAGCAGGGCGAGCTGGCCCGGCTGCAGGCGCAGGTGAAGAACGCCCGCGCGCAACTGGACCGCAGCCGCCGGCTGCTGCCCCTGCAGGCGGCGACGCGCGAGCAGCTGGACCAGGCCCAGGCCGACTATGACCAGGCCCAGGGCGATCTCAAGCGCGTGCAGGCGCAGATCGAGCAGAAGCGCATCAAGGCGCCGTTCGACGGCGTGCTGGGCGTGCGCCGCGTCAACCTGGGCCAGTTCGCCCGGGCCGGCGATCCGCTGGTGTCGCTGACCAACACGTCCACCATGTACGCCAACCTGACCCTGCCGGAACAGGCGCTGGGCGCGCTGCGTCCGGGGCAAGGCGTCAAGGTGACGGTGGACGCGCATCCGGGCCGCGCCTTCGAGGGCAAGGTCACCACCATCGAGCCGCAGGTCGATCCGGGCACGCGCACCGTGCGCGTGCAGGCCACGCTGGACAATGCCGACGGCGCGTTGGCCGCCGGCATGTACGCGCAGGGCCAGGTCAACCTGCCCGCGCGGCCGGGCGTGATCACCGTGCCCGAGACCGCCGTCAGCTATTCCGCCTACGGCAATTCGGTCTATGTGGTGAATCCGGCGCAGGAGGGCAAGGGCCTGACGGTGCGCCAGGCCTACGTCAAGACCGCCGAGCGCGTGCAGGGCCGCGTGGTCGTCAGCGAGGGCTTGCAGGCCGGCGACCGCGTCGTCACGTCCGGCCAGCTGCGTCTGCACAACGGCGCGGCGGTCGAGCTGAGCGAGCAGGACACGGTCGCGCTGGGCGCTCCGGCCGCGGCCGTGGCCCAGGCTCGATAGCGCGGAGGCCGACATGAGATTCACCGATCTGTTCGTGCGCCGGCCCGTGCTGGCGCTGGTGGTCAGCACCCTGATCCTGCTGCTGGGCCTGCGCGCCCTGAGCGGGCTGCCGGTGCGCCAGTATCCGCTGACCGAAAGCACCACCATCACCGTCACCACCGAATACCCCGGCGCCTCGCCGGACCTGATGCAGGGCTTCGTCACGCAGCCGATCGCGCAGTCCGTGGCCACCGTGGAGGGCATCGACTATCTGTCGTCCTCGTCTACGCAGGGCCGCAGCGTGATCACGGTCCGCATGAAGCTGAACGCCGATTCCAACAAGGCCATGACCGAGGTGATGGCCAAGGTCAACGAGGTCAAGTACCGCCTGCCGCGCGACGCCTACGATCCGGTGCTGGTCAAGTCGTCCGGCGAGGCGACGGCGGTGGCCTACGTGGGCTTTTCCAGCTCGACGCTGTCGCTGGCCGCGCTGACCGACTACCTGTCGCGCGTGGTGCAGCCGCAGTTTTCTTCCATCGACGGCGTGGCCAGCGTGCAGTTGTACGGCGGCCAGAAGCTGGCCATGCGCGTGTGGCTGGACCCGAACCGCATGGCCGCGCGCGGCATCTCGGCCGGCCAGCTGGCCGACGCGTTGCGCGCCAACAACGTGCAGGCCGCGCCCGGCCAGGCCAAGGGCCTGTACGTGGTGTCCAACATCCAGGTCAACACCGACCTGGTCAACGTGGCCGAATTCCGCGACATGGTGGTCAAGCGCGAGGGTGACGCCATCGTGCGCCTGGGCGACGTGGCCACGGTCGAGCTGGGGGCGGCCTCGACCGATTCCAGCGGCCTGCTGGACGGCGAGCGCGCCGTGTACTTCGGCCTGAACGCCACGCCCGTCGGCAACCCGCTGGTGATCGTCAAGCGGCTCAACGAGCTGCTGCCCGGCATCAAGCAGAACCTGCCGCCCGGCACCAATGTGCAGGTGCCGTTCGAGCTGGCGCGCTTCATCAGCGCGTCCATCGACGGCGTGATCCACACGCTGATGGAGGCCATCATCATCGTGGTGGCTGTGATCTTCCTGTGCCTGGGCTCGCTGCGCGCGGTGCTGATCCCGGTGGTGACGATCCCGCTGTCGATGCTGGGCGGGGCGGCCATCATGGCGCTGTTCGGCTTCAGCGTGAACCTGCTGACGCTGCTGGCCATGGTGCTGGCCATCGGCCTGGTGGTGGACGACGCCATCGTGGTGGTCGAGAACGTGCACCGGCATATCGAGGAAGGCAAGTCGCCTGTGCGCGCGGCGCTGATCGGCGCGCGCGAGGTGGCCGGGCCGGTGATCGCCATGACCATCACGCTGGCGGCCGTGTACGCGCCCATCGGGTTGATGGGCGGGCTGACCGGCTCGCTGTTCAAGGAGTTCGCCTTCACGCTGGCGGGGGCGGTGGTGGTGTCGGGCGTGATCGCGCTGACGCTGTCGCCGGTGATGAGTTCGTTCCTGCTCAACAGCAAGGTATCCGAAGGACGTATGGCGCATCTGGCCGAAGGCTTCTTCGGCCGGCTGGGCGACGCCTACGGCCGCATGCTGGACGTGTCGCTGCATCACCGCTGGGTCACCGGCCTGGTGGCGGTGGTGGTGCTGGGCAGCCTGCCGTTCCTGTACAACGCGGCCCAGCGCGAGCTGGCGCCGATCGAGGACCAGTCCACCGTGCTGACCGCGGTCAAGTCGCCGCAACAGGCCAACATCGACTACGTGGAGAAGTTCGGCAAGAAGTGGGACGACGTCATGGCGACGCTGCCCGAGCAGCGCGGCCGCTGGCTGATCAACGGCTCGGACGGCGTATCCAACAGCATCGGCGGCGTCGATCTGGTGCAATGGGATCAGCGCCACCGCTCGGCCAACGCCATCCAGGCCGACATGCAGTCGATGGTCAACCAGGTCGAAGGCAGCAACATCTTCGCCTTCCAGCTGCCGCCGCTGCCGGGCTCGACCGGCGGCCTGCCGGTGCAGATGGTGGTGATGAGCGCCGCCGACTATCCGGTGGTCTACGAGGCCATGGAAGGGCTGAAGAAGGCGGCCCGCGCCAGCGGCCTGTTCATGGTGGTGGACAGCGACCTGAACTACAACAACCCGGTGGTGCAGCTGAAGGTCGATCGTTCCAAGGCCAACAGCCTGGGCGTGACCATGAAGGACATCGGCGACACGCTGGCCGTGCTGGTGGGCGAGAACTACATCAACCGCTTCGGCATGGACGGCCGCTCGTATGACGTGATCCCGCAGAGCCTGCGCGAGCAGCGCATTTCGCCGGAGGCGCTGGCGCGCTACTACGTCAAGAGCGCCAGCGGCGCGCAGGTGCCGCTGTCGAACATGGTGTCGGTGTCGATGGGCGTGGAGCCCAACAAGCTGACCCAGTTCAACCAGCTCAACGCCGCCACCTTCCAGGCCATTCCCATGCCGGGCGTGACCATGGGCGACGCGGTGCAGTTCCTGACCAAGGAAGCGCGCAACCTGCCGGCCGGCTTCAGCTATGACTGGCAATCCGACGCACGCCAGTTCAGCCAGGAAGGCTCGGCGCTGATGATCACCTTCATCTTCGCCATCATCGTGATCTACCTGGTGCTGGCCGCGCAGTACGAAAGCCTGCGCGATCCCTTCATCATCCTGGTGAGCGTGCCCATGTCCATCTGCGGCGCGCTGATCCCGCTGGCGATGGGCATGGCCACCATCAACATCTACACGCAAATCGGTCTGGTGACGCTGATCGGCCTGATCAGCAAGCACGGCATCCTGATGGTGGAGTTCGCCAATGAAATGCAGATCAGCCACAACCTGGACCGGCGCAGCGCGATGGAACAGGCCGCCCGCGTCCGGCTGCGTCCCATTCTGATGACGACCGCCGCCATGGTGGTGGGCCTGATCCCGCTGCTGTTCGCCACCGGCGCCGGCGCCCACAGCCGTTACAGCCTGGGCCTGGTGATCGTGGTGGGCATGCTGGTGGGCACCCTGTTCACGCTGTTCGTGCTGCCCACCGTGTACACCGTGTTCGCGCGCGACCACCGCGCCGCCGGCGATACGCCGCGCGCCCGCGAACTGGCGCTGGCGCGCGCGGAAGATGGCGCGTCCGCCTGAGGAAAACGACATGAAGAACTCGACTCTCTATCCCCGCCTGCGCGCCACGGCCGCCGCGCTGGCGCTGGCCCTGGTCGCGGCGGGCTGCGCCGTGGGGCCGGACTATCAGAAACCGCAGGCCGCGCCGGTGACGCTGGCCAGCCCCGAGCAGGCGCTGTTCTCCAACGGCCAGTTGCAGCGCGACTGGTGGAAGCAGCTGCAGGATCCGCAGCTGGACCGGCTGATCGGCCTGGCGCTGGAGCGCAATCACGACATCCGCATTGCCCAGGCCCGGCTGGCCGAGTCGCGCGCCGTGCTGGATGAAAAGGAGCTGGACCAGTTGCCGACCGTCACGGCCGGCGGCCGCTACGAGCGCAGCCTGTCGCAGGCCAATCCCGGCCCCGAGGGCGAGCGCAACCTGGCCAGGAGCTATCGCGCCGGCTTCGACGCGTCCTGGGAAATCGACCTGTTCGGCCGGCTGCGCCGGGCCGCCGAGGGCGCGGCCGCGCGCAGTCAGGCGCAGGCCGCCGATCTGGCGCAGGCCCGCATCGTGGTCGCCGCCGAGGTGGCGCGCAACTACTTCGAGCTGCGTGGCGCCGAGCAGCGGCTGGCGGTGGCGCGCGCCAACCTGCGCAGCCAGGAGGACAGCCTGCGCGTGATCCAGGCCATGGTGTCGGCCGGACGCGGCGACGAGGGCGACCTGGCCAGCGCCCGCGCCGAGCTGGCGACGGTGCAGGCCAGCGTGCCGCAGCAGGCCGCCGCGCGGCGGCTGGCGCAGTACCGCATCGCGGTGCTGGCCGGCCTGCGCCCGGCCGAGCTGGGCGAACTGGACGCGGCGCGGCCGCAGGCGCCGCTGGCGGCCCGCCTGCCGATCGGCGACGTCGGCGCGCTGCTGTCGCGGCGGCCCGACGTGCTGGCGGCCGAGCGCAACATGGCCGCCGCCAATGCCGACGTGGGCGTGGCGACCGCCGAGCTGTATCCGCGCATCGATCTGGGCGGCTTCCTCGGTTTCGTGGCGCTGCGCGGCGCCGACTTCGGCAATGCCTCCAGCCGCGCCTTCAGCGTGTCGCCCGGCGTCAGCTGGCCGGCGCTGCACCTGCCCACGGCGCTGGCGCGCAAGCGCGCCGCCCAGGCCCGCTCAGAGGGCGAGGTCGCGCGCTACGAGCAGACCGTGCTGCGCGCGGTGGAGGAGCTGGAGACGGCCCTGACCGGCTACGGCGAGAACCAGCAGCGCCTGGGCAGTCTGGCGCAGGCCGCGGCCCAGAGCGGCCGCGCGGCCGAGCTGGCGCAGCTGCGCTACAAGGAAGGCACCACGCCCTATCTGACGGTGCTGGACGCGCAGCGCTCTTTGCTGCGCGCCCAGGACGCGGTGGCCGTGGCCGAGACGGCGTCCTACACCAGCCTGATCGCGCTGTACAAGGCGCTGGGCGGCGGCTGGCAGGCGCCGGGCGACGCGGGCGGGGAAGGGGGCGCGGCAGGGGTCGGCCAGGCCGCTGGAGCCGCGGCTGACGCGGCGACGCCGGCCGCCGCCGGCTGACCGCGGCGGCGCTTCGTGGCACCATAGGCACATTTCCGGAGTTTCCCCGCGCCCATGTCAGACAGCCTGTCCTCCCAACACGCCTGGACGCCGCACCAGCCCGCCGACCGCGTGCTGATGGCGCTCAAGACGCGCGGGCCGCAGTCCATCGCCGCCATCGCCCAGACCATGGACGTGACGGCCGAGGCGGTGCGCCAGCAGATGAGCCGGCTGCATGCCGAGGGCCTGGTGGACGCGGAAAACCACAGCGCGGGGCGCGGCCGACCCACGCAGATCTGGCGGCTGACCGCCGCCGGCCACGGGCGCTTCCCGGACACGCACGCCGAAATGACGGTGCAGATGATCGGCGCCGTGCGCCAGCTCTTCGGCGACGAAGGCATCGACCGCCTGATCGGCGTGCGCGAGGCCGCCATGCGCGCCACCTACCACCAGGCCATGCTGGGCGCGAGCGGGCTGCGCGACCGGCTGGAGCGGCTGGCGCAGCTGCGCAGCGCCGAGGGCTACATGGCCGAGCTGCGCCGCGATGGCGCCGGCTTCCTGTTCATTGAAAACCACTGTCCGATCTGTTCGGCGGCAAAAGCCTGCATGGGCTTTTGCCGCAGCGAACTGGAACTGTTCCGCGAAGTGCTGGGCGAGGGCGCGCGCGTCGAGCGCGTCGAGCACATCCTGGCGGATGCGCAGCGTTGCGCCTACCGGGTCAGCCCGGCGGACTAGGGACGCTCACGCAATCCGCTCAGCTCGCGCCCGAGCCCTGTTCCCAGCCGCCCAGCGCCTTGTACAGCGTCACCGCATTGACCAGCCGGCGCTGCTGCAGGCGGATGAACTCCTGCTCCGACTCGAACAGGCTGCGCTGCGCGTCCAGCATCTCCAGGTAGTTGGCCACGCCGCGCGCATAGCGCCGTTCGGCCAGGCGCTGGCGCTCGCGGTCGGCGTCGCGCACCTTGCGCTGGGCATCGATCTGCTGGCGCAGCGCATCGCGCGCCGATAGTGCGTCGGCGACTTCGCGGAAGGCGGTCTGGATGCTGCCTTCGTACTGGGCCACCGCGATGTGCTTGCGGGTTTCGGCCAGCGACAGGTTGGCGCTGTTGCGGCCGGCGTTGAAGATCGGCAGCGTCAGCTTGGGCGCGAATTGCCAGACGCCGCTGCCCGAGCCGAACAGGTCCGAGAAACTGCTGGCGGTGCTGCCGATGTCCGTGGTCAGCTGCACCGACGGGAAAAAGGCCGCGCGCGCCGCGCCGATGTCGGCGTTGGCCGCCTTGAGCGTGTTCTCCGCCTGGCGCAGGTCCGGACGCCGCGTCAGCAGCGCCGACGGCAGGCCGGCCGCCAGCGGGGTAAGGCTCTGGCTTTCCAGCGGCGTCGGATCGGCGCCGGGCGGCAGCGAGAAATCGCCCGCCAGCAGTCCCAGCGCATGCACGGCCTGGCTGTGCTCGCGGCTGAGTTCGGCCAGCGTGGCGCGCGACGATTCCACCAGCATCTGCGCGGTGCGCAGGCCCATGGCGGTTTCCAGGCCGGCGTCGTAGCGGCGCTGGGTCAGGGCCAGCGTGGTCTCGCGCAGTTCCAGCGTGCCGCGGGTCAGTCGCTGCTGCTCGGCCAGCGAACGCTCGTTGAAATAGGCGGTGGCGGTCTCGGCCACGAGCGACAGCGCGGCGGCGCGGTACGCCTCGGCGCTGGCCAGGTAGCGTTCCAGCGCCGCGTCGGTGAGGCTCTTGACCCGGCCGAAGAAGTCCAGCTCGAAGGCGGTGATGCCGACGCCGGCGCGGTACTGCTGGCTGATCGCATCGCGCGACGGGCCAGGGTCGGACGCGCGGCTGCGGCTGTAGCCGGCCGTGCCGTCCACGGACGGCAGCCGGTCGGCGCGCTGCACGCCGTACAGCGCGCGCGCTTCCTCGATGCGCAGGGCCGCCACGCGCAGGTCGCGGTTGTTGGCCAGCGCGGCGGCGATCCAGGCCTGCAGCGCGGGGTCGTTGAAATAGTCCTTCCAGTCCTGCGGCATCTCGGCCTGGCCGGACTGGGCGGGGGTGTCATAGGCGGCCGGCACGGGCGCGGCGGGGCGCTCGTAGGTCGGCGCCATCGAGCAGCCCGTCAGCGCCAGGGCCAACAGGGTCAGGGCCACGGGTTTCATGGCGTGTTCTCCAGCGGTTCGCGGTGCGGGGCCGGCTGCTTGCGGCGGGCGTCCATGCCCGTCAGCCTGCCCACGACCAGGAAAAAGAGCGGCACCAGGAAGATGGCGAGCACGGTGGCGGTGATGATGCCGCCCAACACGCCGGTGCCGATGGCGATCTGCGCGCCGGAAGCCGCGCCGCCGGCCAGGGCCAGGGGTAGCACGCCGACGCCGAAGGCCAGCGAAGTCATGATGATGGGGCGCAGCCGCAGCCGCGCCGCTTCCAGCGTGGCCGACATCAGCCCCTGGCCGTCGCGCACCAGGTCCTTGGCGACTTCCACGATCAGGATCGCGTTCTTGGCCGACAGGCCGATGGTGGCGATCAGGCCGACCTTGAAGTAGATGTCGTTGGGCATGCCGCGCAGCGTCACGCCCAGCAGCGCGCCGATCACGCCCAGCGGCACCACCAGGATCACCGCCAGCGGGATGGCCCAGCTTTCATACAGCGCGGCCAGCGCCAGGAACACCACCAGGATGGACAGCGCGAACAGCACGTTGGCCTGGTTGCCGGACAGCTTTTCCTCGTAGGACTGGCCGGACCAGGCGAAGCCGATGCCGCGCGGCAGTTCCGAAGCCAGCTGTTCCATGGCGCGCATGGCCTCGCCGCTGCTGTGGCCGGGCGCGGCCGAGCCATTGATCTTGAATGCCGGGAAGCCGTTGTAGCGGTTCAGCTGCGGCGGCCCCATGGCCCAGTCCAGCGTGGCGAAGGCCGACATGGGCACCATCTGGCCTTGCGCGTTGCGCACGTGCAGGCGCGACACGTCCTCCACGTCGACGCGGTTCTTGCCGTCGGCCTGCACCGTTACGCGGCGCACCTGGCCGTTGTGCATGAAGTCGCCGATGTAGTCCGAGCCGAACATCACCGCCAGCGCGGTGTTGATTTCCTCCATCGATACGCGCATGGCCTGGGCCTTGTCGCGGTCGATGCGCAGCTGCAGCTGCGGCGCTTCGCCCTGGCCGGCGTGGGTGACTTCGGCCAGCGCAGGATGTTCGGCGGCGGCCGCCAGCAGCTGCTGGCGGGCCTGCGTCAGGGCCTGGTAGCCCAGGCCGCCGCGGTCCTGCAGCCGGAAGTCGAAGCCCGAGGTCGAGCCCAGCTCCGGCAGCGGCGGCGCGTTCAGCGCCAGCACCATGACGTTCTTGTGGTCCGCGAAGGCCTTATTGACGCGCGCGACCACGGCGTCCACGTGCATGTCCGCGCCGTGGCGTTCCTTCCAGTCCTTCAGCGTGACGAAGAACATGGCCGAGTTCGGGCCGCTGCCGTATTCGCTGAAGCCGCTGACGGAATAGACGAACTGCACGGGCTCGTGCTTCATCATGTAATTCTCGACCTCCAGCACCAGCTTGCGGGTCTCGGCCTGGGTCGCGCCCTGCGGCAGGATGACCATGGCGTTGAAGCTGCCCTGGTCTTCTTCCGGCAGAAAGGAAGAGGGCAGGCGCACGAACAGCAGCGCCACCGCCGCGATCACGGCGGCGTAGGCCAGGCTGAAGCGCACCGGGCGCGACAGCACGCCGGCGACGCGCGCGGTGTAGCCGGCGGTCAGGCGGACGAAGGCGCGGTTGAACCAGCCGAAGAAGCCGCGCTTCTCGTGGTGGCCGGCCGGAATGGGCCGCAGCATGGTGGCGCACAGCGCCGGCGTGAGCGACAGCGCCAGGAAGGCCGAGAAGGCGATCGACACCGCCAGCGTGACCGAGAACTGGCGGTAGATATTGCCCACCGCGCCGTCGAAGAAGGCCATCGGCACGAACACCGACACCAGCACCACCGTGATGCCGATGATGGCGCCGCTGATCTGGCCCATGGCCTTGACCGTGGCGTCATGCGGCGACAGGCCTTCCTCGGCCATGATGCGCTCGACGTTCTCGACCACCACGATGGCGTCGTCCACCAGGATGCCGATGGCCAGCACCATGCCGAACATGGTCAGCACGTTGATCGAATAGCCCAGGCCCAGCATCACGCCCAGCGTGCCCAGCAGCGCCACCGGCACCACCAGCGTGGGGATCAGCGTGGCGCGGAAGTTCTGCATGAACAGATACATCACGCAGAACACCAGGGCGATGGCCTCCAGCAGCGTTGTCACCACCTTCTTGATCGAGATCTCCACGAAGGTGGAGGTCTCGTAGGGGACGTCCCAGGTCACGCCCGCCGGGAAATACTGGGCCAGCTCCGTCATCGTCTGGCGGATCTTGCGGGTGGTATCCACGGCGTTCGAGCCGGGCGCCAGCTTGATGCCCAGGCCCGTGGCCGTCTGGCCGTTGACGCGCGACAGGTACATATAGTCGGTGCCGCCCAGCTCGACCCGCGCCACGTCCTTCAGGCGCAGCGTGGCGCCGTCCGGCTGCGCGCGCAGCGGGATGTTGGCGAACTGCTCGGGCGTCTGCAGCGTTTCGGTGGCGACGATGCTGGCGTTCAGCGGCGCGCTGGCCGGCACGGCCTGGCTGCCCAGGTCGCCGATGGTGACGCGGGCGTTGTGCGCCCGCAGCGCATTGGCGATGTCTCCGGGCGTGAGCGACAGCGCCGTCAGCTTGGCGGGGTCGGGCCAGACGCGCATGGCGGCTTCCGCGCCCCACAGTTGCACCTTGCCCACGCCGTCGACGCGGCGCAGCGCCTGCAGCACGTTGGACGCCGCCAGCTCGCCGAGCTGCATGTCGTCCAGGCGGCCGTCGGACTTCAGCGACACCACCAGCTGGATGTTGTCGGCGGCTTTTTCCACGCGCACGCCGTCGCGGCGCACGGCCTCGGGCAGGCGCGGTTCGACGGCCTTCAGCCGGTTCTGCACTTCGACGGCGGCCAGATCGGGGTTGGTGCCTTGCTTGAACACCAGGTTGATGCTGGCCCAGCCGGTGGAGTCGCTGCTGGCCGTGGTGTAGAGCAGGCCGGGAGCGCCGTTCATCTCGCGTTCGATGATGGCGGTGACGGCTTCCTCGACCACCTTGGCCGAGGCGCCGGGATAGCTGGCGCCCACGTTGACGACGGGTGGGGCGATGTCCGGATACTGCGCCACGGGCAGGGCCCGCAGGGACAGCACGCCGGCCAGCACGATGAGCAGCGAGATCACCCAGGCGAAGACGGGGCGATCGATGAAAAAACGCGCCATGGCGGTTTAACCTTTGTTGGAGTTTCCTTCGGCGGGAGCCTGCGCCTTGGGCGCGGCCCGCTCCACCGGTTTGATCTTCTGGCCGGGCGCCAGCTGCGAGACGTTCTCGACCACGATGCGCTCGCCGCCCTTCAGGCCGTCGGTGACGACCCAGTTCGGCCCCTGTATGTTGCGCGCCGTCACGGCGACGGCCTGCAATTCACCGTCCTTGCCGGCCACCAGCACATGCGCGCCGGAGGCGTCGCGCAGCAGCGCGTCGCGTGGCACCAGGTAGGCGTCGCGGTTGATGGCCTGTTCCAGGCGCACGCGCACGTACATGCCGGGCAGCAGGTCGCGCCGAGGGTTGTCGAACAGCGCGCGCATGGTCACGTTGTCGGTGCCGGGGTCCACCGCCAGGTCGGCGAAGGACAGCGCGCCGGTGCGGGCGTACTCGGTGCCGTCGGGCAGCAGCAGGCGCACGCGCAGCTTGTCGGGTTCGATGCCCTGCAGCTGGCCGTCGCGGATCTGCTTCTGCAGGCGCAGCACCTCGGCGGCCGGCTGGGCGAAGTTGACGTAGATCGGATCGATCTGCTGCACCACCGTCAGCGGCGTGGCCTGGCCTTCGCCCACCAGCGCGCCCTCGGTCACCAGCGCGCGCCGGGCGCGGCCGTCGATGGGCGAGGTGACGCGCGCGTAGTCCAGCTTCAGCTTGGCGCTTTGCAGGTTGGCGCGTGCCAGCGCCACCTGGGCGCGGGCCTGGCGTTCGTCGGCGGCGGCCTCGGCGTGGTCGCGTTCGCTGATGGCGCGGTCGCCGACCAGGTCGGCATAGCGCCGCAGCTTGTCCGCCGCGGCGGACAGGCTGGCCTGGGTGCGCGCCAGGTTGGCGGCCTCGGAATCGTAGGCGGCCTGCAGCGGCGCCGGATCGATCTGGAACAGCGCGTCGCCGCGCTTGACGTCCTGGCCTTCCTCATAAAGGCGCGAGGTGACGATGCCGGCCACCCGCGCGCGCACTTCGGCTTCGCGGTAGGGCTCCAGCCGGCCGGGCAGCTCGGTGGCGACGGCGGTGGGCGTGGCGCGGGCGACGACGATCCCCACCTCGGCGGGCGCCTTGGCTTCGTCTTGGGGCTCGGACTTGGAACAAGCCGTAATAAGAATTAATACTGACAAGGATGCGAGCGTGCGGCGAAGGACTCGTTGCTTCATTTTTAGAAATTGTTGTAGGTGCCCGGGGCGGGCCAGATGAGGGAAAGTGCGCACTTTTCCCATGTGGGGGTGGCAGTCTATCATTTAATCCGTCATGCTTGATTAAATGTTTTGTTCGAAAGTATGCTCCCGCCCGCACAATTGTTAACAGTGCGGATCGGCGGCGTTCGCGTAGCGGGCGCCGCTTTTTTTTGAAGGGGCAGGCGCCGCGCCGAGTCCCTTTTCCCTCAACCTTTCATTTCAAGGAGATATCCGAATGGCCCGCAAGACGAAAGAAGAATCCCAACGCACCCGTGACCGCATCCTGGATGCGGCCGAGCACGTGTTCATGTCCAAGGGGGTGGCCAACACCACCATGGGCGACATCGCCGACCACGCCGGCGTGTCCAGGGGCGCCGTCTACGGCCATTACAAGAACAAGATCGATGTCTGCGTCGCCATGAGCGATCGCGCGCTGGCCGCGGCCGTGGCGCTGACCCGGGTACGGACAGACGGCCAGGCGCTGGAATCCCTATACGCGTCGATGCTGCAATACGTGCGCATCTACTCGGAGGAGGGCTCGATGCAGCGCGTGCTGGAAATCCTGTACGACAAGTGCGAGCAGAGCGACGAGAACGCGCCGCTGCTGCGACGACGGGACATCTGGGAACGCCACGCCCTGCGCAATTCCGAAAAACTGCTGCGCGCCGCGGTGCGCAACGAAGACCTGCCCGGCGCGCTGGATGTGCGCCTGTCCAACGTCTACCTACACTCCCTGATCGAAGGAGTGTTCGGCAGTATCTGCTGGTCCGATCGCCTGAAGGGCGATATCTGGCCGCGCGTCGAGCGCATGCTCCGCGCCGCCATCGACACGTTGCGGTTCTCTCCGCACCTGCGTCTGGCCCAAGCCGCCTAGCGGCCGCTGTCCGGCCCGGCCCGAGCCTACAATCCGGCCATGACGCTCAAGCAACTCGAAGCCTTCTACTGGGCGGCCACCTGCGCCAGTTTCGCCGTGGCCGCCGAGCGCCTGCACCTGTCGGTATCGTCGCTGTCCAAGCGCATCGCCGAACTGGAAGAGGCGCTGGGCCAGCCGCTGTTCGACCGTAGCGGGCACAAGGCCGCGCTGACGGGGGCCGGGCAGCGCCTGCTGCCCCAGGCCGGCGAACTGCTGGCGTCGGCCGAGCGGATCCGCGCGTCGGTGGCGCAAAGCGCCGGCCTGGCCGGGCGCTGCCGCTTCGGCGTCGGCGAACTGACCGCGCTGACCTGGCTGCCGCGCCTGATCGGCGTGGTGCGCGCCGCCCATCCCGGCCTGGTGCTGGAACCCTATGTCGACATCGGCCAGGTGCTGGAGCAGCGCGTGGCCGATGGCGAACTGGATTTCGCCGTGATCGCGGGGCGCTCGTCGCGCGCCGGCATCGCGTCCGCGCCCATCGGGCAGGCAGGCTTTTCCTGGGTCGCGGCGCCGGCGGCGCTGCAAGGCGAAACCCGCATGAGCCTGGCGCTGCTGGGCCGGCTGCCGCTGGTGACGCTGCCGGAGGGCGCGGGCACCACCCGCATCATCGACGACTGGCTGGCCGGGCGCGAGGCGCCGGGCGAGCGGCTTTGCTGCAATAACTGGGGCGCCATCGCCGGCCTGTTGATCGAGGGCACTGGCGTGGGCCTGCTGCCCAGCCACTGGGCCGCCGCGCTCGAGGCCGAGGGCAGCCTGCGCGTGCTGGAGGGCGAGCCGGCCCTGGCGGCGCTGCCGTATTCCTTCCAATACCGCCGCGACGATGCGCGCGCGCTGATCGCGCAGATGCGCGATGCCGTCCTGCGCGCGGCGGACTTCTCCGCGCCCTGCCGCCTGCCCTGAGGCCGGCGCGGCAGTGTCCGCGCCCAGGCCGTTCGCGCTTGCCACGCTATACAAGCCCCGCGCGCATGGCGCAGAATCCGCCATGCGCGTGTGCGGCGGGGGGATGGGCCTGGCGTCGCGGCGTCGCTTCGGGCTGCCTGCCCAGGCAGGGCCGGAATGCCGGAACCTGCCAGCGGGCGGCCCGTACAAGAAACAACGGAGATTCTTGATGCGTAAACTTTGCCTCGCGGCAGCCCTGGCGGCCATGATGTCCGCCGGATTGGCGCAAGCCCAGTCCACCCTTCGTATCGGCCTGCAGGACGATCCCGATGTGCTCGACCCGGTGCGCGCGCGCACCTTCGTCGGCCGCATCGTCTTCGCGTCGCTGTGCGACAAGCTGGTCGACATCACCCCGGACCTGAAGATCGTGCCGCAGCTGGCGCAATCGTGGACCACCAGCGACGACAACAAGACGCTGACCTTCAAGCTGCGCAAGGACGCGGTGTTCCATGACGGCGCGCCGGTGGACGCGGCCGCGGTCAAGGCCAACCTGGAGCGCGCGCGCACGCTGCCGGACAGCAACCGCAAGAGCGAGCTGGCCACGGTCGCCAGCGTCGAGGCGCCGGATGCCGAGACCGTGGTGCTGCGTCTGTCCGAGCCCGATGCCTCGCTGCTGTCGCAACTGTCCGACCGCGCCGGCATGATGATGTCGCCGGCCGCCTTCGACAAGGATCCCGGCGGCAAGCCGGTGTGCTCGGGCCCGTACCAGTTCAAGGAGCGGGTGCAGAACGACCGCATCGTGCTTGAGAAATTCCCCAAGTATTGGGACGCGGCCAGCTACCACTTCGACCGCCTGGTCTTCATCCCGATTCCCGACAACACGGTGCGCCTGAACAATCTGCGCGCCGGCGACCTGGACATCATCGAGCGCGTGGCGCCCAGCGACGCCAAGGCGGTCAAGGATGACGCCAGCCTGCGCCTGGCGCCGGTGACGGGCCTGGGCTTCCAGGCCATCTCGGTCAACCTGGCCAATGGCGCGCGCGCCGACAACCCGCTGGCCAAGGACAAGCGCGTGCGCCAGGCGCTGGACCTGGCCATCGACCGCGACGTGCTGAACCAGGTGATCGGCGAGGGCATGTTCCAGCCCGCTCACCAGCCGTTCCCGCCCGCCAGCTTCGCCTTCAACAAGGCGGTCGAACATGCCGGACGCGATCCCAAGAAAGCGCTGGCGCTGCTGAAGGAGGCCGGGCTTGGCCGCGTCAAGTTCGAGATCACCTTCGGCAACAACACCACCATGCAGCAGGTGTTCGAGCTGATCCAGGCGATGGGCGCCGAGGCCGGCTTCGACATCACGCTGCGGCCGGTGGAATTCGCGTCGTTGCAGTCGTCGCTGGCGCGCGGCGATTTCGTGGTCGGCCAGAGCGGCTGGTCGGGCCGCGTCGATCCCAGCGGCAACATCCACCAGTACCTGAGCTGCAAGGGCAACCTGAACGACGGCAAGTTCTGCGACCCCGCCGTCGACAAGCTGCTGAACGATGCCCGGGCCGAGGCCGATCCGGTCAAGCGCCGCGCCATGTATGACCAGGTGCTGGCCGTGCTGGAAGAGCAGCGTCCCATCATCTATCTCTTCTACCTGCCCTGGACCTTCGGCGTGCAGAAGAAGGTGGAAGGCTTCGTGCCCTATCCCGACGGGCTGATCCGCCTGAAGGGCGTGTCCGTCGCCGGCAAGTAAGCGCAGCCGCCACGGCGGAACCCGGATCCGGGTTCCGCCTTTTTTCTTTTCTCGATGCCATCATGATGTTCACGACTCGTCCTGAAATCCTCGGCACCTTCGGTGTCGTGACCTCGACCCACTGGCTGGCCAGCGCCGCCGGCATGTCCCTGCTGGAGCGCGGCGGCAACGCCTTCGATGCCTGTGTCGCCAGCGCCTTCGTGCTGCAGGTGGTCGAGCCCCATCTGGTGGGCCCCGCCGGCGAGACGCCGGCCGTGTTCTATTCGGCCCGCACGGGCAAGGTGGAAGTGCTGTGCGGCCAGGGCTGCACGCCTGCCGGCGCCACGCTGGAACGCTACCGCGCCGAAGGCCTGTCGCTGATTCCCGGCAACGGCCTGCTGGCCACCGTGATCCCGGGCGCCTTCGACGCCTGGATGCTGCTGCTGCGCGACCATGGCACCATGCGATTGCGCGACGTGCTGGAGCCGGCCATCTACTACGCGAAGCACGGCCACGCGCTGATGCCACGCATCTCCAACACCATCGCGGGACTGAAGGATTTCTTCCAGGCTCACTGGCCGTCCACCGCCGAGATCTACCTGCCCGGCGGCGCGGTGCCCGAGGCGCGCAAGCTGTTCCGCAATCCGGCGCTGGCGCGCACCTGGACGAGGCTGTTGAAAGAAGCGGAAAGCGCGGGCGCGGACCGCGAGCGTCAGATCGAAGCCGCGCGCGACGTGTTCTATCGGGGCTTCGTGGCCGAAGCCATCGACGCCTTTGCCCGGGGCAACGAGGTCATGGACGAAAGCGGCGCGCGCCATCGTGGCGTGCTGACGGCGGACGACCTGGCCGGCTGGTCGGCCAGCTACGATGCGCCGGCCACGTATGACTATCACGGCTACACCGTGGCCAAGGCCGGCGCCTGGAGCCAGGGGCCGGTGTTCCTGCAGACGCTGGCGCTGCTCAAGGACATGGACCTGGCCGGCGCGGGGCCGGCCAGCGCCGAATTCATCCACCGCGTCACCGAAGCCATGAAGCTGGCCTTCGCCGACCGCGAGGCCTATTACGGCGACCCTGCGTTCGTCGATGTGCCGCTCGAGCGCCTGCTGTCGGAGGACTACAACGCGGCGCGCCGACGGCTGATCGGCGAGCAGGCGTCGCATGAGCTGTCGCCCGGCCGCCTGGCGGGCTTCGAGGCCCAGGTGGACCGGGTGATGGACACCTTGCGGCGCCTGTCCAAGGTCACGGCGCCGGGCGCGGCGCCGGCTGCTCCGGCGCCCGCGGGGGCGGCCGCGTCGGCGCGGCGCGGCGACACCACCCATGTGGACGTGATCGACCGCTGGGGCAACATGATCTCGGCCACGCCGTCCGGCGGCTGGTTCCAGTCCTCGCCCGTCATTCCCGCCCTGGGCTTCGGGCTGAACACACGTGCACAGATGTTCTGGCTCGAGGAAGGACTGCCGGGCACGCTGGCGCCGGGCAAGCGGCCGCGCACCACGCTGACGCCGACGCTGGCGCTGCGCGACGGCGCGCCCTACATGGCCTTCGGCACGCCCGGCGGCGATCAGCAGGAGCAATGGCAGTTGCTGTTCTTCCTGCGCCATGTCCACCACGGCCTGAACCTGCAGGAGGCTATTGACCTGCCCATGTCGCATACCGCGCATTTCCCCAGCTCGTTCTATCCGCGCGACCGCAATCCCGGCCATCTGGCGGTCGAGGCCAGCATCGGCGCGGCGGTGATCGAACAGCTGCGTCAGCGCGGCCATGTCGTGGAAGAGGCGCCGGAATGGTCGGTGGGCCGCCTGACCGCGGCCTCGCGCGATCCGGACGGCCTGCTGCATGGGGCGGCCACGCCGCGCCTGATGCAGGCCTACGCCATCGGCCGCTGAGAGAGGGCGTCGCGCGTCGGCGCGCGCGGCGTGCTTGCCGCGCGTGTCGCCACGCGTGCCCGGCGCGTATCCGGCGGGCACGCCCGGAGGCGAGTTGCGGTGGTTCGGCGCCATACGCTATCTTTGCCGCATGACGCCTCCCCCAGAGAGCCCGACCGCAGGGGCTCAGTCCCTGACGGGACAAGAACCGCTGTTCATCGTCCTCAATACCGGCTCCGGGCGCGGCGACGCGCAGGTCTTGCAAGAGACCATCCGCCGCGTGCTGGACGAAGCCGGCCGGCGGCATGAACTCATGCCGGTGGACGATCCGTCGCGCCTGGCCGACACGGCGCGCGTGGCCGTCCGGCGCGCCCGCGCCGAAAACGGCATCGTCGTGGGCGCGGGCGGCGACGGCACGCTCAACACGGTGGCCGCCGCGGTGCTGGGGCAGGGCGTGCCGTTCGGCATCCTGCCGCAGGGCACCTTCAATTATTTTGGCCGGCGCTACGGCATTTCCCAGGAAACCGAGGTCGCCCTGCGCGGGCTGCTGCGAGGGCAGGTCCGGCCGGTGCAGGTCGGGCTGCTCAATGGCCGGCCATTCCTGGTCAATGCCAGCCTGGGCCTGTATCCGCAGTTGCTGGAGGACCGCGAGGCCTTCAAGCAGAAGTTCGGCCGCAGTCGCTTGGTGGCATTGTGGTCCGGGCTGGTCACGCTGATGCGCGCGCCGCGCCAGCTGAGCCTGCAACTCGAGCACGAAGGCCGCGCCCGCGATCTGCGCACGCCGACGCTGGTCGTGGGCAACAACAAGCTGCAACTCGAGCACGTGGGGATCCCGGCCGACGAGCTGGACCGGCGCCGCCTGATCGCCATGGCGGCTCATCCGGTGGGCACGCTGGCCCTGTACGGGTTGCTGTTGCGCGGCCTGTTCAGCCGGCTGGGCGAGGCCGAACAGGTCGTCAATTTCGCATTCGACCGTCTGGTCGTGCGCATCCGCGGCCGTCGCCGCGTGAAGGTCGCGATGGACGGCGAAATCTCCTGGATGAACACCCCGCTGGAGTTCAAGGTGGCCGAGGACGCGTTGCCGCTGGTGACGCCTGGCGAGCAAGAATCCGGCACCGTATCTACATGACCCGCATCCTGCATTTTTCCGACACGCATTTCGGCACCGAGCGCAAACCCGTGGTCGAGGCCGCGCTGGACCTGGCCGCCGCCCAGGTGCCCGACCTGGTCGTGCTGAGCGGCGATATCACGCAGCGCGCGCGCCGGCGTCAGTTCGCTGCGGCGCGCGCCTTCATCGAGCGATTGTCGCTGCCGGTGCTGGCTGTGCCGGGCAACCACGACATTCCCCTGTTCAATGTGTTTGCCCGCGCGCTCAATCCCTACGGCAACTACAAGCGGGCGCTGGGCGCGGTGCTCGAGCCCGTGTTCGAGAGTCCGGGTCTGCTGGCCATCGGCGTGAACAGCACCCGGCCGCGGCGCCGCAAGGACGGGGAAATCTCCGAGGCCCAGATCGCGCGCGTCGCGCAGCGGCTGCGGCAGGCCCGGCCCGGGCAGCTGCGGGTGGTGGTGGCCCATCATCCGGTGCGGGCCAAGGTCGAGTCCGATGTGCACAACCTGTTGTTCGGGCGCGAGCGCGCGCTGGCGGCCTGGACCCGGGCCGGCGTGGACCTGATCCTGGGCGGGCATATCCATCTGCCCTACGTCATGCCCATCCTGGCGGACCGGCCGACGGCCGGCTGGGTGGCGCAGGCGGGCACCACATGTTCCTGGCGCGTGCGCGGCAAGGTGCCCAATTCGGTGAACCTCATCGTCCGCAACGAGGTCGACGGGGTAGCCGCATGCCATGTCGAGCGTTGGGACTACTCCGCCGGCACCCATGCTTTCGAGCCGGTGGACAAGACCCGGGTGGATCTGTAGCGTTTCGTGCAGGCGCGCCGGCCGTCCGCCGGCTTGCCGGACCTGCCTGGCGCCAGGCCCGGGGTTTCTTGTTTAGCCACTTTCCTACATGATCGACGCCAGCGCGGCCTGGGCCGCAGACCACGCCTTGCTGTTGTTCCTCCTGCTGCCTTGCCTGGCGGCGCTGCTCGCCCTGGGCGTGGCGCGTGTGTGGCTGGCGGTCGAGGCGCGCGGCCGCATTCTGTTGGGCGCCGGCGGTGCGGGCCTTGCGCTGCTGGTGTTCCTGGCGCTGGCCGTGGCCGTGCGGCGGCCCGGCGCCGTGGTGGCTTTCGATGGCGCCCTGGCGAACGCGCTGGGCCGCGCCATGCCGGACGCCTTTCTCTGGCTGCTGTCCTGGTTCACGTTCCTGGGCGACCGAGATCTGCTGGCGCTGTGCTGTGTGCTGGCGGTGCTGTGGCTGCTGTGGCGCGGATACAGGGGCCTGGCGCTGTTCTGCGCCGTCGCCACTGGACTGGGCGGCGCGTTGAATTGGCTGCTCAAGCATGGCTTCCAGCGGCTGCGGCCCGATTTCGAGCACGGTTACACGGCGGTTGTCGGCTGGAGCTTTCCCAGCGGCCATGCCTCGGCCGCGATGGCGGTCTACGGCACGGGCTGTTATCTGGTGTGGAGGCTGGCGCCCGCTGCCTGGCACAAGCCTGGCCTGGCCCTGGCGGCGGCGCTGGTCACGGCCATCGGCCTGAGCCGCGTCCTGTTGCAGGTGCATTTCGCCAGCGACGTGGCGGCCGGCTGGGCCATCAGCCTGGCCTGGATGATCCTGTGCGTGGGACTGGCCGAGGGTCTGCGCGCCTCAGGCCGCGACGCGGGCCAGCGCGTCCACTAGTCGCGCCTCGGCCGGACTCAGGCTCGCCTGGGCGAGCAGAGCAGGGCAGGCGTACCGGCCGCCCGCGTTCCGGATGGCCTGTCCGAGGATGCGCGCGCGTCCCGCTTCCGGCGGTTCCAGGTCGACGATGAGCTTGCCGCGCACCGGGGCGGTCACTTCGCCGTCGCTGAAGCGTTCCAGTGTGCGGTCGATCTCGCGCTCGCGCGGCAGGGCCAGCACCACGGTGTCGGATTCGGCCAGCGCTTCGCGAGCGCAGGTCGCCAGCGTGGCGGTGCCCCGGAATTCCTCGCAGCGCGACGGTTCGATGTCGTAGACCGTGAGCGCCAGGTCGGGCTCGGCCTCGAGCAGGCGCCGGGCGGCGCGGGTGCCCGTCGATCCCAGGCCGACGATGCTGATGCGGGGGCTGTTCATGGTTTGGGCACCGACCAGGTGCTGACGATATGCGCCAGCGGTTCATCGGAATGCTCGGAGCTCAGGATGACTTCGCCCGCCGACAGGCGGCCGACCTTGAGCAGGCGGGCATCGGCCACGATGGCGCCGGCCGGGCTCTTGCGCAGGAAGTTGATGGTAAGGCTGGCGGTCACCGCATGGGCCTGCCCGGTCGCGCCGACCACGGCGGCGTACATGGCCAGGTCGGCCAGTCCCATCAGCATGGGGCCGGCGACGATGCCGCCCAGCCGCTGATGGGAGTCGCGGGCCGGCAGCACCGCGCGCGCGGTGCCGTAACCGATCTGCGTCACCTCTATGCCCAGCAGCAGGGAGAAGGGGTGCTGCTCGGTCAGCAGCGCATGGAAGGCGGGCAGGCTGATGCGCGGCGCGTCCGCGCGGGCGGGGGGAACGGCGAGGTCGGTCATCGTTGCTCCAGGACGAGGCAATATTGGTCCAGCAGCGCGTCGGCCTGCTGGCCCAGGGATTTCAGCCTGTGGGTGTGCAACAGCAGCAGCAGGCCCATCAGATAGGTAAAGGTGTTCATCTGCTCGGTCGCGATCGTTGCCGCGTCCCAGGGCTTGGTGCGAGCCAGCGCCTGTCCGAGCAGGTCGATGCTGTCCCGCAGCCGGCCGTTGAGCTGCTCGTCCATTTCGCGCCCCAGGCCGCGCGGACCCGGGCCGCGGAACAGGTACAGGCCCAGCGAGAAGTCGGTGGGGCGGTCCGCGTAGTAGCCGAAGAAGGCGCGGATCGCGTCACGCGCGGCCGAGGCGGGGAGACTGCGTGCCGCGGTGTCGATCAGGTGCGCATGCAGCCGCTGCAGCGATTCGTCCAGCAAGGCGCCGTAGATCGCCTCCTTGCCGGCGAACCACGGATAGACCGCGCCGGTGGTGCAGCCCGCCTCGCTGGCGATGGCCCGGATGGTGGTCTTTTCCAGGCCGTCGCGCTCGAACACCCGCTGGGCGGCGTCCATGATCAGCTGGCGGCGCAGCGCGTTCAGCTGTTCATTCCGGTCGGGGCGCGCAGGCGCGGCGGGTGGGGTGCTCATGATGGGCGTTCAGGATGCGGTTATCTATGCATCAAATAATATCGCCGGTTTTTGTTGATAACAATGTTATTGGTCGGGAGAATTAAAGGCATAAGGAAAGCGAGTATGGGACGGCGCTCATCAAGGCTATAAAGTCCGCTGTATTGATCCTTCGGACCTGCGCGGGAGGCTCGTCGACATCCGAAAGCGCTCCGAAAGAACCCCTCGGCAAGCCCCGTGAATATTGGGGCCAGGGCTGAAAGTCGCATGAATACGTGCTCGTCCTGGCGACCAAGGGTTAGCCCTAGCAGCTGCGCCATCGCCTTGTTGTGATGTTGCAAGATCCCAACAAGCCTGTCGCAAACCTGCACTTTTCTGGCCTTCACCATAGCCAGCCCCCCCGATTTTTGATGCAATAGCACCAACTTCCCTTCGCGGAGTTAGGGGGGCGGCAGGCTGGTTTGCTGGATTGCTGCTCTTGTCACTCAAATCAACGGAGATTTCTTAAATGAAAAAGACTCTGCTCGCTGCCGCCCTGCTCGCCGGTTTCGCCGGTGTCGCCCAGGCAGAAACGTCTGTCACCCTGTACGGCATCATCGATACGGGTATCGGCTACAACAAGATCAGCGGTGCCAAGGACAGCAATCCGTACGGCATTCAGAACGGCAGCAAGGTCGGCATGATCAACGGCGTGCAGAACGGTTCGCGCTGGGGTCTGCGTGGTTCGGAAGATCTGGGTGACGGCCTGCGCGCTGTTTTCCAACTGGAATCGGGCTTTGATTCGGGCAACGGCAAGTCGGGCCAAAGCTCGCGTCTGTTCGGCCGTCAAGCTACCATCGGTCTGGCCAGCGACAGCTGGGGTCAACTGGACTTCGGTCGTCAAACCAACATCGCCTCGAAGTACTTCGGCTCGATCGATCCGTTCGGCGCTGGTTTCGGCCAAGCCAACATCGGTACCGCCTTCAGCGCTGCCAACACGCAACGCTACGACAACATGGTGATGTACCAAACCCCGTCGTTCAGCGGCTTCCAGTTCGGCATTGGCTACTCGTTCAATGCTGACGACACGAAGGATGCCCAAACTGGCTTCCGCACCGCAGACAACACCCGTGCCATCACCACTGGCCTGCGTTACGTCAACGGCCCGCTGAATGTCGCGTTCTCGTACGATCAGCTGAACCGTTCGAACGCGCTGAAGAGCGGTGAGGGTACTGAAGACACGACCCCGCGCCAGTACATCCTGGGTGGTTCGTACGACTTCGAGGTGGTCAAGCTGGCTCTGGCTGTCAGCCGCACGCAAAACGGCTGGTTCGCTGGCCCGGGCGTGAATGGCAACTCGGTTCTGAGCAAGGTTGCTTCGGACAACTTCACCAACACCTTCCGCAAAGACTTCAAGGCCAACTCGTACCTGGTTGGTCTGTCGGCTCCGATCGGCGGCGCCAGCAACGTGTTCGGTTCGTGGCAAATGGTTGACCCCAAGGGTGACTACGCCAAGGATCGTGATCTGAAGAAGATGCACGTCTTCTCGCTGGGTTACACCTACGACCTGTCCAAGCGTACCAACCTGTACGCCTACGGTTCGTATTCGAAGAACTACGCCCTGGTCGAAGACCTGAAGTCGACCGCCGTCGGCGTCGGCCTGCGTCACCGCTTCTAATCCTAAGCAGGACGCAAGTCCTGCCTGGATTTAAAGCTCACGAACGGGCTTCGGTCCGTTCGTGTAAAACCACCCTTCGGGGTGGTTTTTTTTATGCGAGTTCATGCTCGCATGCGGTGATTGCGAAGCATTTTCGCTGGTGTGCGAATGATGTGGTGTATCCTGCGATTTCACTCGTGAAAACTGCGATTGTTCCAAATAAGGAATGCAGTCTTTCATCCGCTGTTCAGGCTACAGAGTTCAGCCAGAAGTAACCGTGCGAATGCTACAATCCTAAGGTTTGCGCATTTGACGGACGCCTGAATGAACCTGCAACAGTATTTTCCCGTCCTGCTGTTTATCGGAGTGGCCACCCTTATCGGGTTTGCGCTTCTGACGGCCGGCTCCCTGCTCGGCCCGCGCCGGCCCTACGCTGAAAAGCTTTCCCCCTACGAGTGCGGCTTCGAGGCGTTCGAAGACGCGCGCATGAAGTTCGACGTGCGCTATTACCTCGTGGCGATCCTGTTCATCCTCTTCGACCTGGAAATCGCGTTCCTGTTCCCGTGGGCCATCGCCCAGGGCACGGTGGGAATCGTCGGCTTCTGGACGGTCATGGTTTTCCTCGCCGTGTTGACCGTCGGCTTCATCTACGAATGGAAAAAGGGCGCGCTGGACTGGGAATAATTTCCGGGCACGCTATCAGAGACGAATATGGCTATAGACGGCATTCTCAAGCAAGGGTTCATCACCACCAGCGCCGACAAGTTCCTGAACTGGGCGAAAACTGGCTCGATGTGGCCCATGACATTCGGCCTGGCCTGTTGCGCGGTCGAAATGATGCACGCGGGCGCGGCCCGCTACGACCTGGACCAGTTCGGCATCATCTTCCGCCCCAGCCCGCGCCAGTCCGATCTGATGATCGTGGCCGGCACGCTGTGCAACAAGATGGGCCCGGCGCTGCGCAAGGTCTACGACCAGATGCCCGAGCCCCGCTGGGTGGTATCGATGGGCTCCTGTGCCAATGGCGGCGGTTACTACCATTACTCGTATTCGGTGGTCCGCGGCTGCGACCGCATCGTACCGGTAGACGTCTACGTGCCGGGCTGCCCGCCCACGGCCGAGGCGCTGGTGTACGGCTTGCTGCAGATGCAGAACAAGATCCGTCTGACCAACACGATTGCGCGCTGAGCTTTCGCGCAGGGCGGCAGGCCTAGCCGCCAGCCCCGCGAAGCAGCGTAACGGTTCACCTAAGCGTACAAGATGATGACCAGGCTCGAAACCCTGAAGACCAATTTGCAGACCACCCTCGGCGCGGATATCGCGCTGACCGAGGCGCTGGGCGAGCTGACGCTCGAAGTGCCTGCGGAACAATGGTTCTCCGTCTGCACCAAGCTGCGCACCGAAGCCGGCTTGCGCTTTGAAACCTGTGTCGACCTCTGTGGCGTCGACTACCTGACCTGGGGCAACGGCACGCGCCAATTGCCCGAGGAAACCAACGCCCGCGTCCACCGCTCGCGCTTCGCCGTGGTGGTGCACCTGCTGTCGATCGAGCACAACTGGCGCCTGCGCGTGCGCACCTGGGCGCCCGACGACGAGTTCCCGATGGTCGCCTCGCTGATGGAATGCTGGCCCGGCGTGGGCTGGTTCGAGCGCGAAGCGTTCGACCTGTACGGCATCGTCTTCGAAGGCCACCCCGACCTGCGCCGCATCCTTACCGACTACGGCTTCATCGGCCACCCGTTCCGCAAGGACTTCCCGCTGTCGGGCACCGTCGAAATGCGCTACGACCCCGAACAGCGCCGCGTCATCTACCAGCCGGTCACGATCGATCCGCGCGAAATCACGCCGCGCGTGGTCCGCGAAGACAACTACGGCTTGGGGCATTAAGTCATGGCAGAAATCAAGAACTACACGCTCAACTTCGGCCCGCAGCACCCGGCTGCGCACGGCGTGCTGCGCCTGGTGCTGGAACTGGACGGCGAAGTCATCCAGCGCGCCGACCCGCACATCGGCCTGCTGCACCGCGCGACCGAAAAGCTGGCCGAGCACAAGACCTACATCCAGGCGCTGCCCTACATGGACCGCCTGGACTACGTGTCCATGATGTGCAACGAGCACGCCTACGTCATGGCCATCGAGAAGCTGCTGGGCGTGGAAGCGCCGCTGCGCGCCCAGTACATCCGCGTGATGTTCGACGAAATCACGCGTCTGCTGAACCACCTGATGTCGCTGGGTTCGCACGCGCTGGACGTGGGCGCCATGGCGGTGTTCCTGTACGCCTTCCGTGAACGCGAAGACCTGATGGACTGCTACGAAGCGGTCTCGGGCGCGCGCATGCACGCGGCCTACTACCGTCCGGGCGGCGTCTATCGCGACCTGCCGGATTCGATGCCGCAGTACGGTGACACCAGCAAGTACCGTGGCGACAAGGAAGTGCGCGCCATGAACGATGCGCGCTCCGGTTCGCTGCTGGACTTCATCGAGGACTTCACCAACCGCTTCCCCGGTTGCGTCGACGAGTACGAAACCCTGCTCACCGACAACCGCATCTGGAAGCAGCGCCTGGTGGGCATCGGCGTGGTCGATCCCGATCGCGCCAAGGCGCTGGGCTTCACCGGCCCGATGCTGCGTGGTTCCGGCGTGGCCTGGGACCTGCGCAAGACGCAGCCCTACGAAGTCTACGATCTGCTCGATTTCGACATCCCCGTGGGCGTGAACGGCGACTGCTACGACCGCTACCTGGTCCGCGTGGCCGAAATGCGCCAGAGCAACCGCATCATCCGCCAGTGCGTGGAATGGCTGCGCAACAACCCGGGCCCGGTCATGATCGAGAATCACAAGATCGCCCCGCCCAAGCGCACCGCCATGAAGACCAACATGGAAGAGCTGATCCATCACTTCAAGCTCTTCACCGAAGGCTTCCACGTGCCGCCCGGCGAGTCCTACGCCTCGGTCGAGCACCCGAAGGGCGAGTTCGGCATCTATCTGGTGTCCGACGGCGCCAACAAGCCGTACCGCCTGAAGATTCGCGCGCCCGGCTTCGCCCATCTGCAGTCGCTGGATGAAATGTCGCGCGGTCACATGATCGCCGACGCCGTCACCATCATCGGTACGCAGGACATCGTTTTCGGCGAGATCGACCGCTGATCCGCCCAGAGACCGTCACGAGCACGACCGCATAACCCGGATTCAAACTATGCTGCTTTCCGAACAGGCCTACCAGAAAATCGACCGAGAACTCGCGAAGTTCCCGGCCGACCAGCGGCAGTCCGCCATCATGGCCTCGCTTGCCATCGCGCAAGAAGAAAAGGGCTGGTTGGCGACCGACATCATCGAGGATGTGGCCAACTACATCGGCGTTCCGCCCATCGCGGTCCAGGAAGTCGCCACTTTCTACAACATGTTCGACGTCAAGCCCGTCGGCAAGAACAAGATCTCGGTCTGCACGAACTTGCCCTGTGCCTTGCGCGACGGCGAACGCGTCGGCGATTACCTCAAGCGCAAGCTGGGCGTCGACTGGAAGGAAACCACCGCCGACGGCCAGTTCACGCTGGTGGAAGGCGAGTGCATGGGCGCCTGCGGCGATTCCCCCGTGCTGCTGGTCAACAACAAGCACATGTGCGTGCGCATGACGGAAGAAAAGCTGGACGCGCTGGTCGCGGCCCTGAAGGCGCAAGGAGAGTCGGCATGAACGCGCCCGACATCTACAAGCAGTTCTCGCAAGGTCTGGATCCCAATCCGCTGAACGACCTGGCCAATTCCATGTGCCTGCACGGCCGGCACATCAAGCCGCAGATCATGGCCGACGTCGACGGCGCCAACTGGCGCCTGGCCGACTACGTCAAACGCGGCGGCTACGAAGCCCTGAAGAAGATCCTGACCACCGGCATGAAGCCGGAGGACGTGATCGCCGAGGTCAAGGCCTCCGGCCTGCGCGGCCGTGGCGGCGCGGGCTTCCCGACCGGCCTGAAGTGGAGCTTCATGCCGCGCGCGTTCCCGGGCCAGAAGTACCTCGTCTGCAACTCCGACGAAGGCGAGCCGGGCACGTTCAAGGACCGCGACATCCTGCGCTTCAACCCGCACATCGTGATCGAGGGCATGGCCATCGCCGCCTACGCGATGGGCATCAGCGTGGGCTACAACTACATCCACGGCGAAATCTTCGAGGTCTACCAACGCTTCGAAGAGGCGCTGGAAGAGGCGCGCGCCGCCGGCTTCCTGGGCGACAGGATCCTGGGCTCGGAATTCAACTTCCAGCTGCACGGGTTCCACGGCTACGGCGCCTACATCTGCGGCGAGGAAACCGCGCTGCTCGAATCGCTGGAAGGCAAGAAGGGCCAGCCGCGTTTCAAGCCGCCGTTCCCGGCCAGCTTCGGCCTGTACGGCAAGCCCACCACCATCAACAACACCGAGACCTTCGCGGCGGTGCCCTGGATCATCCGCAACGGCGGCCAGGCCTACCTCGAGGTCGGCAAGCCCAACAACGGCGGCACCAAGCTGTTCTCGATCTCCGGCGACGTCGAACGTCCCGGCAACTACGAGATCCCGCTGGGCACCCCGTTCTCGACGCTGCTCGAGCTGGCCGGCGGCATGCGCGGCGGCAAGAAGCTCAAGGCCGTGATCCCCGGCGGTTCCAGCGCTCCGGTGCTGCCCGCCGACATCATGATGGACACCACCATGGACTACGACGCCATCGCCAAGGCGGGCTCCATGCTGGGTTCGGGCGCCGTGATCGTCATGGACGAGACGCGCTGCATGGTCAAGTCGCTCATGCGCCTGTCGTATTTCTATTTCGAGGAAAGCTGCGGCCAGTGCACGCCGTGCCGTGAAGGCACCGGCTGGCTGTACCGCATGGTGCACCGCATTGAAACCGGCCACGGCCGTCCGGAAGATCTGGACATGCTGGACAACGTGGCGGGCAACATCATGGGCCGCACCATCTGCGCCCTGGGCGACGCCGCGGCCATGCCCGTGCGTGGCTTCCTCAAGCATTTTCGCGACGAATTCGCGCACCACATCGAGCACAAGTCTTGTGTGGTCCCGCAATATCTGTAGGTCTCAGGAACAGCAATGGTTGAACTAACCGTCGACGGCAATAAGGTCGAAGTGCCCGAAGGCAGCATGGTGATGCATGCGGCCCAGAAGATCGGGCTTTACGTGCCGCATTTCTGCTACCACAAGAAACTGTCCATCGCGGCCAACTGCCGCATGTGCCTGGTTGAAGTGGAAAAGGCGCCCAAGGCGCTGCCCGCCTGCGCCACCCCCGTTACCAACGGCATGGTCGTGCACACCTGCTCCGAGAAGGCTCGCGCCGCTCAGCAGTCGGTGATGGAATTCCTGCTGATCAATCACCCGCTGGATTGCCCGATCTGCGATCAGGGCGGCGAGTGCCAGCTGCAGGATCTGGCCGTGGGCTACGGCGGCTCTTCCTCGCGCTACCAGGAAGAGAAGCGCGTGGTGTTCCACAAGGACCTGGGCCCGCTGGTGTCGGCCGAGGAAATGAGCCGCTGCATCCACTGCACCCGCTGCGTGCGCTTCGGCCAGGAAATCGCCGGCGTCATGGAGCTGGGCATGCTCGGCCGTGGCGAACACTCCGAGATCACGTCCTTCGTCGGCCGCTCGATCGAGTCCGAGCTGTCGGGCAACATGATCGACATCTGTCCGGTGGGCGCGCTGACCTCCAAGCCCTTCCGCTACAGCGCGCGCACCTGGGAGCTGGCCCGCCGCCGCTCGGTCAGCCCGCACGACAGCCTGGGCGCCAACCTGGTCATCCAGGTCAAGGGCGACCGCGTCATGCGCGTGGTGCCGTTCGAAGACGAAGCCGTCAACGAATGCTGGATCAGCGACCGCGACCGCTTCTCGTATGAAGGCCTGAACAGCGAAGACCGCCTGTCCGCGCCCATGATCAAGGGCGCCGACGGCAAGTGGCAGGAAGCCTCCTGGGCCGACGCGCTCCAGGCCGTGGCCCAAGGTCTGTCGCGCGTGCGCGACAGCTTCGGCGCCGGCCAGATCGGCGCGCTGGCCTCCGAGTACGCCACGCTTGAAGAATACGCGCTGCTGGGCCGCCTGGTCCGCGCGCTGGGTTCCGAGAACATCGACTTCCGCCTGCGCCAGACCGACGCGTCCTTCGACGCCGCCCTGTCGGGCGCGCCGTGGCTGGGCATGCCCATCGCCGAGCTGGACAACCTGGACCGCGTGCTGGTGGTCGGTTCGTTCCTGCGCAAGGACCATCCGCTGATGGCCCAGCGCCTGCGCCAGGCCGCCAAGCGCGGCACGCAGATCCTGCTGGTCGACAGCGCCGCCGACGACCCGCTGATGCCGGTCGCCGGTCGCGTCACCGTGGCGCCCTCCGAGCTGGCGCGCGCGCTGGCCGAAGTGGCCGTCGCGCTGGCCCAGGCCAAGGAACAGGCCGTGCCGGCCGAGTTCGCTTCGGTCACGCCGGGTGAACAAGCCAAGATCATCGCCGCCAGCCTGGCCTCGGGTTCCAACACCGCCGTGCTGATGGGCAACCTGGCCGTGGCCAGCGGCCAGGCCTCGACCCTGGCCGCCAACGGCCAGGCCGTGGCCGCGCTGGCCGGCGGCAAGTTCGGCTTCCTGACCTCCGGCGGCAACACCGTCGGCGGTTACCTGGCCGGCGCCGTGCCGGGGCAGGGCGGCAAGAACGCCGCCGCCATGCTGGCCGAGCCGCTGAAGGCCTACGTCGTGCTGCACGCCGAGCCGCTGCTGGACGCCGACAACGGCGCCCAGGCCGTGGCCGCGCTGCGCGGCGCGCAGTTCGCCGTGGCGCTGACCCCGTACCGCTCGGCTGCCGCCGACTGGGCCGATGTCATGCTGCCCGTGTCGCCGTTCACCGAAACCTCGGGCACCTACGTCAATGCCCAGGGCCTGCCGCAAAGCTTCAAGGGCACGGTCTCGCCGTTCGGCCAGACCCGTCCGGGCTGGAAGGTCCTGCGCGTGCTGGGCAATGTCCTGCATCTGGCCGGCTTCGACGACGAGACCTCCGAGTCCGTGCGCGACGCCGTGCTGGCCGGCGGCGTGGAAAATCGCCTGTCCAACGCCATCAAGGCCCAGCCGGGCCTGGGCCAGGTCCTGGGCGGCCTGGAGCGCGTGGCCGACGTGCCGATCTATCGCAGCGACGCCATGGTGCGCCGTTCCGAGCCGCTGCAGGCCGCGCCGGCTTCGAAGAAGCCCGCCGCGCGCATGAACGGCCGCACGCTCACCAGCCTCGGCCTGACGGCCGGCGTCAAGGTGCGCGTGACGGGCGGGCAGGGCGCCGTCGAACTCGAAACCGTGCAGGATGATGCCGTGGCCGATCGCGCCCTGCGCATCTCCGCAGCCTTTGAAAGCACCGTGGCCCTGGGTGGCGCATTCGGTCAAATCAGCGTGGAGCGTGCCTGATGGAATGGCTTAATGTTCTCCAGAGCCACGGCCAGGCGTTGCTCGGCCCGACGGTCTGGCTGGTTCTGTGGACGCTCATCAAGATCGTCGTGATCGCAGTGCCCATCATCCTGTGCGTCGCGTACCTGACGTACTGGGAACGCAAGATGATCGGCGCCATGCACGTCCGCATGGGACCGAACCGCGTGGGTTTCAAGGGGCTGCTGCAGCCCTTCGCCGACGTGTTCAAGCTGCTGACCAAGGAAGTCGTGGTCCCCAGCGAAGCCAACAAGGTGCTGTTCGTGGTGGCGCCGGTCGTCACCCTGATGCCCGCGTTGGCGGCCTGGGCCGTGGTGCCCTTCGGCCCCGACGTGGTGCTGGCCAACGTCAACGCCGGCCTGCTGTACGTCATGGCCATCACGTCCATCGGCGTGTACGGCGTGATCGTGGCGGGCTGGGCGTCGAACTCCAAGTACGCCTTCCTGGGCGCGCTGCGCGCCTCGGCGCAGATGGTGTCGTACGAGCTGGCCATCGGTTTCGTGCTGGTCACCGTGCTGCTGGTGTCGGGCAGCCTGAACATGTCCGAGATCGTGATGGGCCAGACCCGCGGCTGGTTCGCCGACAAGGGCCTGAACTTCATGTCCTGGAACTGGCTGCCGCTGCTGCCGCTGTTCGTGATCTACGTGATCTCGGCCGTGGCTGAAACCAACCGCCACCCGTTCGACGTGGTCGAAGGCGAATCGGAAATCGTGGCCGGCCACATGGTCGAATACTCGGGCATGGCCTTCGCGCTGTTCTTCCTGGGCGAATACGCCAACATGATCCTGCTGTCCTGCATGGCTTCGATCATGTTCCTGGGCGGTTGGACCGCTCCGATCGAAATCGCCCCGCTGACCTGGGTCCCGGGTTGGATCTGGCTTGGCCTGAAGACGTTCGTGGTGGTCTCGTTGTTCATCTGGTTCCGCGCGTCGTTCCCGCGTTACCGCTATGACCAGATCATGCGTTTGGGTTGGAAGATCTTCATCCCGCTGACCGGCGTGTGGCTGGTCGTTGTGGCGATCTGGATGCAGACGCCCTGGAATATTTGGCGCTAAGCCGCCAGGCAGAGGCACGATATGGAAGCGATCAAAGATTTCTTCGGCAGCCTGATGCTGACCGAATTGCTCAAGGGCATGCGCCTGACGGGCAAGTATTTCTTCAAGCGCAAGGTCACCTTGCGCTACCCCCAGGAAAAGACGCCGATGTCGGCGCGTTTCCGTGGCCTGCACGCGCTGCGCCGTTATCCCAACGGCGAAGAGCGCTGCATCGCCTGCAAGCTGTGCGAAGCGGTGTGCCCGGCGATGGCCATCACCATCGAATCGGACCAGCGCGAGGACGGCACCCGCCGCACCACGCGCTACGACATCGACCTGACGAAGTGCATTTTCTGCGGCTTCTGTGAGGAAAGCTGCCCCGTGGACTCGATCGTGGAAACGCACATCCACGAATACCACGGTGAGAAGCGCGGCGACCTGTACTTCACCAAAGACATGCTGCTCGCCGTGGGCGACCGCTACGAAGCCGACATCGCCCGCCGCCGGGCCGAAGACGCTCCCTACCGCTGAGCCCAGGGTCCTGATCCATGACTTTTACCACTGTCCTTTTCTACCTGCTGGCCGCCGTGCTGGTGATCGCGGCGTTCCGCGTGATCACCGCGCGCAGCCCGGTCACCGCCGTCATGCACCTGATCCTGGCCTTCGCCAATGCGGCGATGCTGTGGATGCTGCTGGGCGCCGAGTTCCTGGCGCTGCTGCTGGTGCTGGTGTATGTGGGCGCCGTGATGGTGCTCTTCCTCTTCGTGGTCATGATGCTGGACATCCGCATCGACGCCCTGCGCGGCGGCCTGAAGACCTACCTGCCGCTGGGCCTGGTCATCGGCCTGGTCATGGTCGTCGAGATGGCCTTCGTGCTGGGTTCGACCTGGTACGGCGCGGGCCCGCAAGCCCCGGTCGCCGGCGACTACAACAACGCCCGTGCGCTCGGCGAGCTGATGTACACGCAGTACGTCTACGCCATTGAAGTCGGCGCCGCGCTGCTGCTGGTCGGCATGGTCGCCGCCATCGCGCTGACCCTGCGCCGCCGCCGCGACGTCAAGTACAACGACCCCGTCGCCGCCGTCCGGGTGCGCGCCAAGGACCGCTTCCGCCTGGTGAGCATGCCCGCCCAGAGCGAGCGCGCCCAGGCCAAGCAGAACGGCACGCAAGCCGACGCTGCCGCGCCGCAAGGAGAAAAACAATGACGCTGACGCTGGCCCACTACCTGATCCTCGGGGCGATCCTGTTCGCCATCGGCATCTTCGGCATCTTCCTGAACCGCCGCAACCTCATCATCCTGCTGATGTCCATCGAGCTGGTGCTCCTGGCCGTCAACATGAACTTCGTGGCGTTTTCCAGCTGGTTCGGCGACGCCGCCGGCCAGGTGTTCGTGTTCTTCATCCTGACCGTGGCCGCCGCCGAGGCGGCGATCGGCCTGGCCATCCTGGTGCTGCTGTTCCGCAACCTGAACACGATCAACGTTGACGAACTCGATCGCCTGAAGGGCTGACGGGGTATTGGAAGAATATGTCTAGCTCACCCAATCTCTACCTGCTCATCGCGCTGGCGCCGCTGGCCGGGGCAATCCTCGCGGGCCTGTTCGGCACCGGCTTTCTCGGCCGGCCGATCGGACGCCGCGCCTCGCACGTCATCACCATCCTGGGCGTGCTCATCTCCGCCGTCGGTTCGGTGGTGGTGCTGGGCGACGTGCTCAACGGCCTGCGTTTCGACGGCCCGGTCTACACCTGGAGCCTGATCGGCCAGACCAAGCTGGAAATCGGCTTCCTGATCGATCCGCTGTCGGCCATGATGATGGTCGTGGTGACCTCGGTCTCGCTGATGGTGCACATCTACACCATCGGCTACATGGCCGAGGATCCCGGCTACCAGCGTTTCTTCTCGTACATCTCGCTGTTCACGTTCTCCATGCTGATGCTGGTGATGTCGAACAACATGGTGCAGCTGTTCTTCGGCTGGGAAGCGGTGGGCCTGGTGTCGTACCTGCTGATCGGCTTCTGGTACACCCGTCCCACGGCGATCTTCGCCAACATGAAGGCGTTCCTGATCAACCGCGTCGGCGACTTCGGCTTCGTGCTGGGCATCGGCCTGCTGTTCGCCTACGCCGGCACCATGCACTACGGCGAAGTCTTCGCCCAGGCCGACAAGCTGGCCAAGCTGACGCTGCCCGGCTCGGACTGGATGCTGCTGACCGTGGCCTGCATCTGCCTGTTCATCGGCGCCATGGGCAAGTCGGCCCAGGTTCCGCTGCACGCCTGGCTGCCTGACTCGATGGAAGGCCCGACCCCGATCTCCGCGCTGATCCACGCCGCCACCATGGTGACGGCCGGCATCTTCATGGTCGCGCGCTTTTCGCCGCTGTTCGAGCTGTCCGACGTCGCGCTGTCCTTCATCATCGTGATCGGCGCCATCGGCGCGCTGTTCCTGGGCATCCTGGGCATCATCCAGAACGACATCAAGCGCGTGGTCGCGTACTCCACGCTGTCGCAGCTGGGCTACATGACCGTGGCGCTGGGCGCCTCGGCCTACTCGGTGGCGATCTTCCACCTGATGACCCATGCCTTCTTCAAGGCGCTGCTGTTCCTGGGCGCGGGCTCGGTCATCATCGGCATGCACCACGACCAGGACATCCGCAACATGGGCGGCCTGCGCAAGTACATGCCCATCACCTGGATCACCTTCCTCCTGGGCACGCTGGCCCTGGTCGGCACGCCGTTCTTCTCGGGCTTCTACTCGAAGGAACACATCATCGAAGCGGCCGGCGCCGCCAACGTGTGGGGCGCGAGCTTTGCCTACTACGCGACGCTGATCGGCGTGTTCGTGACATCGCTGTACTCGTTCCGCGTGTACTTCCTGGTCTTCCACGGCAAGGAACGCTTCGACACCAGCGGCCACGGTCATGGCCACGGCCACGACGATCATGGCCACGACGACCACGGCCATCATGGCGGCACGCCGCATGAGTCGCCCTGGGTCGTGACCCTGCCGCTGCTGCTGCTGGCGATCCCCTCGGTGCTGGTCGGCGCCTGGGCCGTGGATCCCATGCTGTTCGGCAAGTTCTTCGACGGCGTGATCAAGGTCCTGCCGCAGCATCCGGCCATGCACGAGCTGCATGAAGAGTGGCACGGCTGGGTCGCCTTCGGCATGCACGCCTTCCAGACCCTGCCGTTCTGGCTGGTCGTGGCTGGCGCCGTCATCGCCTGGTACTGCTACCTGATCAACCCGAAGGTTCCGGCCGCGATCAAGTCCAGCCTGTCGGGCGTGAACAAGATCCTCGAGAACAAGTACTTCGTGGACTGGATCAACGAGCAGATCATCGCGCGCGGCGCGCGCTGCCTGGGCCGTGGCCTGTGGCAGACCGGTGACCGCGGCCTGATCGACGGCCTGCTGGTCAACGGCAGCGCCCGCGTCGTGGGCTGGGTGTCCGCGATCAGCCGCCACCTGCAGTCCGGCTTCATCTATCACTACGCGTTCGCGATGATCATCGGCATCATGGCGCTGGTGACTTTCTTTGTGCTGATTCCCCAATGATGGCAAGCGAGATGGCATCCAACACTTTCCCCTGGCTCACGCTTGCGATCTTCGTACCGATCGTATTCGGCCTGCTGGTGCTGGCGGTGGGCCGTGACGACCGTCCCGGGCTCACCCGCGGGCTGTCGCTGATCGGTTCGATCGCGGGCTTCCTCGTCACCATTCCGCTGTACACCGGCTTCAACACCAAGACGGCCGCGATGCAGTTCGTCGAGAAGACGTCCTGGATCGAAGCCTTCAACGTCAACTACCACCTGGGCGTGGACGGCATTTCGCTGTGGTTCGTGCTGCTGACGGCCTTCATCACCATCATCGTGGTGCTGGCGGGCTGGGAAGTCATCACCAGCCGCGTGGCGCAGTACATGGCCGCCTTCCTGATCCTGTCAGGTCTGATGGTGGGCGTGTTCGCGGCGCTGGACGGCATGCTGTTCTACGTGTTCTTCGAAGCCACGCTGATCCCGATGTACATCATCGTGGGCGTGTGGGGCGGGGCGAACCGGGTCTACGCGGCCTTCAAGTTCTTCCTCTACACGCTGATGGGCTCGCTGCTGACGCTGGTGGCCTTCATCTACCTGTGGAACGCCTCGGGCGGTTCGTTCGACATCCTGTCCTGGCACCAGCTCAAGCTCGGCCACACGCCGCAGATCCTGATCTTCGTGGCGCTGCTGGCGGCCTTCGCCGTCAAGGTGCCGATGTGGCCGGTGCACACCTGGCTGCCGGACGCCCACGTCGAGGCGCCCACGGGCGGCTCCATCGTGCTGGCCGCGATCATGCTGAAGCTGGGCGCCTACGGCTTCCTGCGCTTCTCGCTGCCGATCGCCCCTGACGCCTCGCACAGCCTGTCGGGCCTGATGATCGCGCTGTCGCTGATCGCCGTGATCTACATCGGCCTGGTCGCCATCGTCCAGGACGACATGAAGAAGCTGGTGGCCTATTCGTCGGTGGCCCACATGGGCTTCGTGACGCTGGGCTTCTTCATCTTCAACACGGCCGGCATCGAAGGCGCCATCGTGCAGATGATCTCGCACGGCTTCGTCTCGGGCGCCATGTTCATGTGTATCGGCGTGCTGTATGACCGCATGCACTCGCGCCGCATCGCCGACTACGGTGGCGTGGTCAACGTGATGCCGCGCTTCGCCACCTTCTTCATCCTGTTCTCGATGGCCAACAGCGGCCTGCCGGCCACCAGCGGTTTCGTCGGCGAGTTCCTGGTGATCATGGGCGCGGTCGAGCACAATTTCTGGATCGGCCTGCTGGCGGCCACCGCCCTGATCCTGGGCGCCTCGTACTCGCTGTGGATGGTCAAGCGCGTGGTGCTGGGCGACATCGCCAACGACCACGTGCGTGAGCTGACCGATATCAACCGTCGCGAATTCCTGATTCTTGGCGTGATGGCGATCGCCGTGTTGTACATGGGGATCTATCCCAAGCCCTTTACCGACGTGATGCACGTGTCGGTCGAGGCCCTGCTGCAACACGTTGGCGTCTCGAAACTGTAAGACTAGACAATGATGCAATCCCAAATCGATTTCGCCCTGGCGACACCGGAAATCCTGCTGCTGGTTTTCGGCCTGGCCATCCTGCTCGTCGACGCGGTGAGCAATCACCCCGAGCGCAAGCCGACGTTCTGGCTGACCATGCTGGCGCTGGGCGTGCTGACCGTCGTGTCCGTCATGCAATGGAACGCCGGCGTCAAGGGCAAGACCTTCAACGGCCTGTACGTCACCGACGAACTGTCGCATCTGCTGAAGATCGCGTCCTACGTGGCCGTGGCCGTCACGCTGGTCTATGGCCGCGTCTACGCCCAGGTCCGCGACATGCTCAAGGGCGGTGAGCTCTACGTCCTGACGCTGTTCGCGCTGCTGGGCCAGATGGTCATGATTTCCTCCGGGAACCTGATCTCCATCTACCTCGGCCTGGAACTGATGTCGCTGGCCCTGTACGCGCTGATCGCGCTGCGCCGCGACAACGTCGTCGCCACCGAAGCCGCCATGAAGTACTTCGTGCTGGGCGCGCTGGCCTCGGGCTTCCTGCTGTACGGCATGTCGATGGTCTACGGCGCCACCGGCCACCTGGACCTGGCCGAAGTCGCCAAGGTCATCGCCGCCGGCAAGGCCGAGAAGATGGCGCTGGTGTTCGGCATCGTGTTCCTGGTGTCGGGCCTGGCCTTCAAGCTGGGCGCCGTGCCGTTCCACATGTGGGTGCCGGACGTCTACCAGGGTTCGCCGACGGCCGTCACGCTGATCCTGGGCGGCGCGCCCAAGCTGGCCGCCTTCGCGATCACGCTGCGCCTGCTGGTCGACGGCCTGCATGGGCTGGCCGCCGACTGGCAGCCGATGCTGATGATCCTGGCCGTGCTGTCGCTGGCCATCGGCAACCTGACCGCCATCGCGCAGACCAACTTCAAGCGCATGCTGGCCTACTCGACCATCTCGCACATGGGCTTCGTGCTGCTGGGCCTGATGTCGGGCACGGTCGCCGGCAAGCCGGACGCGTCGGCCGCCGCCTACGGCGCCTCGCTGTTCTACATGCTGACCTACGTGCTGACCACGCTGGCCAGCTTCGGCATCGTGCTGCTGCTGTCGCGCCAGGGTTTCGAGTGCGAGCACATCGATGACCTGAAGGGCCTGAACCGCCGCAGCCCGTGGCATGCCGCCATCGTGCTGCTGCTGATGTTCTCGCTGGCCGGCATCCCGCCGCTGGTGGGCTTCTATGCCAAGCTGGCCGTGCTGCAGGCGCTGGTGGGCGCGGGCCACGTCACGCTGGCCGTGATCGCCGTGGTGTTCTCGCTGATCGGCGCGTTCTACTACCTGCGCGTGGTCAAGGTCGTGTACTTCGACGAGCCGGCGGCCGACGCCGCCCCGATGGTTGCCTCCGCCGGCCAACGCGCGGTGCTGTCGGTGAACGGCCTGTTGATCCTGGTGCTGGGCATCCTGCCCGGCGGCCTGATGGCGCTGAGCGTCCAGGCCATCCGCAGCTCGCTGAACCTGCTGTAAGCGGACGGACCGGATGAACCAGACCCTGGCGGTATGGCTCCTGATCGCGCTGGCCCTGGTCAGCGCGAACCTGCCCTTCCTGACGGAGCGCGTGTTCGCCGTGCTGCCCTGGAAGCAGGCGGGGCAGGCGGCGGTCAAGCCGTTCTGGCTGCGCCTGGTCGAAGTGCTGGTGTTCTACCTGGTCGTGGGCGCGCTGGGCTTTGCCTTCGAGTCTACGCTGGGCAACCGCTTTTCCCAGACCTGGGAGTTCTACGCCATCACGCTGAGCCTGTTCCTGGTGCTGGCTTATCCGGGGTTTGTGTACCGGTATCTGTTCAAGCGGCATCCCAGGCTGCGGACGTGAGGCCGCGCCCGCGCATGCGGTAATGCAAGACGCCCCGGAAGGGGCGTTTTGCATTTTGGGCCCTGTCCAGACTACGCGGCCTGTCAACACGCATTCAGAATGGATGTGACCAAAAGGATGAGTGTGCGCATCACGCTATAAGTTTTTATATATAGCGAACGCCCGGCAACGAGTGTTGTTTTTCATGCGAACCCCAAGAAATCCATACATATTTCAGGAAACATTCAGCTTTCGAGTTCACAATCGCGGTCAATCAAAAAACAAGAATCGTTGTTATTCATATTCTGGAGAAGCCGCCTTGAAGCCCCAAGATTCGTATTCGCTGAATACGCTCGCCAGTTCGCTGGCCGCTGCTATCGCCATGCCGGCACTGTTCGTCAGCCCGCAGGCGGCGGCGCAGTCCAGCGGCGTGTCGCAGCTGGCGCCCGTGCGGGTGGAGGGCGAGGCGTCTTCCTACCAGACCAGCACTGCGCAATCGCCCAAGATGACGGCGCCGTTGCTGGATACGCCGCGCACCGTGCAGGTGGTGCCCAAGCAGGTGATCCAGGACCAGTCCGCCAGCACGCTGCAGGATGTGCTGCGCAACTCGCCGGGCATCACGTTTGGCGCCGGCGAAGGCGGCCGTCCGGGCGGCGATCTGCCCATCATCCGTGGCCAGAATTCGGCCGGCAGCATCTTCCTGGATGGCATCCGCGATGCCAGCACCCAGGTCCGCGACACGTTCAACCTGGAACAGGTGGAAGTGATCAAGGGACCGGACTCGGTCTACTCGGGCCGCGGCGGCGCTGGCGGCAGCATCAACATGGTCAGCAAAACGCCCAAGTCCACCAATTTCACCGAGGCGACGGCCCAGATCGGCACGGACAGCAATTACCGCGCGACCATCGACAGCAACTGGCGCCTGGATGAAAAAGCGGCGTTCCGCCTGAACGTGATGGGCAACAAGGGCGACGCGCCGGGGCGCGACGACGCCGTGGACTTCAAGCGCTGGGGCGTGGCGCCTTCGCTGACGCTGGGCGTGGGCACGCCGACGCGCATCACGCTGAGCTACTACCACTATCAAGACGACAGCATGCCCGACTATGCCATCCCGTATGACCCGAAAACGGGCAAGCCGGTGACGGAAAGCCGGGGAGTGAGTCGCAAGGCGTTCTATGGTCTGAAGGAACGCGACTTCATGAAGACGCGCGACGACGTGGCCACGGTCGATTTCCAGCACGACTTCTCGGACAAGCTGCAACTGCGCAGCGTGGTGCGGTATGGCCGCGGCACGACGGACTTCGCCGCCACCAACCCTGATGACAGCCGCGGCAACGTGCCCAATGGGCTGGTATACCGCTCGCTGAAGTCGGGCTACTACGTCACCAAGACATTCTCCAGCCAGACCGACCTGACTGGTGAATTCGAGACAGGCAGTCTGAAGCATGCGTTCGACCTGGGCCTGGAATTCAGCAACATCAAGCAGGACAAGGACGGCTACACCGAAACCGGCCTGGCCAACGGCACCAGCGGTTGCGTGACCGGCACGTCCAATGGCAAGAATGTCTATGCCAATCCCGCGCTGTGCACGTCCCTGTGGGATCCGGACCCCAGCGCCAGCTATCCCGGCCATCTGCAGCGTAATAACAATCCTGCCCGCTACAACACGGACACCGTCGCGCTCTACGCATTCGACACGATCAAGTTCAATGATCAGTGGCAGGCCAGCCTGGGCGCGCGCTGGGACAACTATCGGACCGGCGGCAGCAACATCGCCAAGGGCCGCAACGACCCGGCGAGCACCCCGGCGTTCTACAGCACCAGCCGCGAAGACAATCTGTTCAACTATCAGCTGGGCCTGGCCTACAAGCCGCTGCCCAACGGTACGATCTACGCGACCTACGGCACCTCTTCGACGCCGTCCGCCATCGCGGCCAGCGCGATCAGCGACGCGGCTTCGGTGACCAGCCAGTCGCTCGAGCCCGAGAAGAGCCGCAGCGTCGAGCTGGGTACCAAGTGGCAGGTATTCGATGATCGCCTGACGCTGTCGGGCGCGTTGTTCCAGGATATCCGCAAGAACACCAGCGTTGCTGTGTCGGCGACCGAGACCTCGCAGGTCGGCGAAGCCAAGGTCCGCGGCATCGAGCTGGGTTTCTCGGGCAGCATCACGCCCAGGTGGAACGTGTTCGGCGGCTACACCTTCATGCACAGCGAAATGACCAAGGGCGCCTATAACAGCGGCGCCGTCGGCCAGGACCTGCCCAACACGCCGCGCAACGCCTTCAGCCTGTGGTCCACCTACAAGGTGCTGCCGCAGCTGACCGTGGGTGGCGGCGCCTACTACGTGGACAAGGTGTACGGCAACTCGGACTCGACCAAGAACGCGGACGGTACGCCCAAGGCGCGCTGGGTGCCTTCGTACTGGCGCTTCGATGCCATGGCGGCCTACGAGTTCAACGATCACATCTCGGCGCAGCTGAACGTGCTGAACGTCTTCGACAAGACGTACTACACCAAGGCCTACGCGGCGCACTACGCGGCGCTGGGCACTGGCCGCGCGGCGCTGCTGTCGCTGCGTGTGAAGTACTAATCGCCAGCGCCATCCGAAAATGAAAAAGCCACCTCGCGGTGGCTTTTTCATTTTTGGGCCGCCCCAAGATGAAAATCCCCCTCTTGGGGGCAGCTAGCGCCCGCAGGGCGCGCGGCTCGGGGGGCATGGTGCAGGCGATCAGCCCTCGAACCAGTTCAACACCCCGTCCAGCCCCGACACGTTCAGCGCATAGCGCGTCTGCTCGCGCACCAGCGGCTTGGCGTGATAGGCCACCGGGAAGCCGGCCGCGCCCAGCATCTTCAGGTCATTGGCGCCGTCGCCCATGGCGATGGTCTGTTCCTTGGTGGCGTCGTGCTGGCGCGCGAACTCGCGCAGGTAGACGGCCTTGGCGTCGGCGTCCAGGATGTCGCCCAGCACGCGGCCGGTCAGCACGCCGTTGTCGATCTCCAGCGTGTTGGCGTGCGCGCTGTCCAGTTTCAGGCGTTCACGCAGCCGGTCGGTGAAGAAGGTGAAGCCGCCGGACACCAGCAGTACCTTGATGCCGGCGGCCTGGGCGGTGCCGATCAGCCGCTCGGCGCCCGGATTCAGGCGCAGCTTTTCCGCGTAGACCTGTTCCAGCGCATCGGCCGGCACGCCCTTGAGCAGGGCGACGCGGCGGCGCAGGCTTTCGGAGAAGTCCTTGATCTCGCCGCGCATGGCGGCCTCGGTGATCTCCGACACCTTGTCCTTGACGCCCGCCACGCCGGCGATCTCGTCGATGCACTCGATATTGATCAGCGTGGAGTCCATGTCCATGGCCAGCACCTTGCAGCTGGACAGCTTCAGGCCGGCGGGCAGGAAGGCGGTATCGATGCCCTTGCTTTCCCCCCAGGCGCGGACCTCGGCGCGGGTGGCGTCGTCGTGCTGCACGTCGAGCAGGCGGGCGGCGGTGGCGCTGATGCGTGCCACGCCCTGGGCCTGGGCCAGCGCGGCCAGCTGCTCCGCTTGGTCGACGGTCAGGGCCGGGGATTGGACGACGAGGTGATGAGTAGTCATAAGTTTGCGAATAAGGATCGGTGGCGTCTGCGCGCGGCGTAGCGGCAGCTTACTTCAGCGCGCGCAGCACCGCACGCACGGCATCGGCGCGCGCCGGGATCTGCTGCGCCTTGATCTCGACGCGCAGCTTGTCCTGGCCGGCCAGCTTGATGTGGCGCTGGCGTTGGACCAGCTCGATGATGCGGGCGGGATCCACCGGCGTCTTGGGGCCGAACTGCAGCAGCGCCTGCGTTTCGCTGGCATCGATCTTGACGATGCCCAGCGGCTGCGCCGCCAGCCGCAGGCGGTGCGTGGTCAGCAGGGTCTGTGCCGCTTCCGGCAGTTTGCCGAAGCGGTCGATCAGCTCTTCCTGGATCTGGATCAGGTCGTCTTCATCGGCCGCGTGCGCCAGGCGTTTATAGATGGCCAGGCGCGCGTGCACGTCGGCGCAATAGTCCGAGGGCAGCAGGGCGGGCGCATGCAGGTTGACCTCGCAGGCCAGGTTGAAGGGCGCGTCCAGGTCGGGTTCCTCGCCCGCGCGCAGCGCGCGCACGGCCTCGTTGAGCATCTCGTTGTACATGGAGAAGCCCACTTCCTGGATGTTGCCGGACTGCGAATCGCCCAGCACTTCGCCAGTGCCGCGGATCTCCAGGTCGTGCATGGCCAGGTAGAAGCCCGAGCCCAGCTCTTCCATGGCCTGGATCGCTTCCAGGCGCTTCTTGGCATTGCTGGTGATGGCGTCCTCGCCGGGCGTCAGCAGGTAGGCGTAGGCCTGGTGGTGCGAACGGCCCACGCGGCCGCGCAGCTGGTGCAGCTGGGCCAGGCCGAAGCGGTCGGCGCGGTGGATCACGATGGTGTTGGCGCTGGGCACGTCGATGCCGGTCTCGATGATGGTCGTGCACAGCAGCACGTTGTAGCGCTGCTGGTAGAAGCCCTTCATCACCTGCTCCAGCTCGCGCTCGGGCATCTGGCCATGGGCCACGGCGATGCGGGCCTCGGGCACCAGCTCTTCCAGCCGCGCGCGGCGGTTGTGGATGGTCTCGACCTCGTTGTGCAGGAAGTAGCACTGGCCGCCGCGCTTGAGTTCGCGCAAGAGCGCCTCGCGCAGCGTGCTGCCATCCTCGCGCCGCACGAAGGTCTTGATGGCCAGGCGCTTCTGCGGCGCGGTGGCGATCACGGAGAAATCGCGGATGCCTTCCAGCGACATGCCCAGCGTGCGCGGGATCGGCGTGGCGGTCAGCGTCAGCACGTCGACTTCGGCGCGCAGCGTCTTCAGCGCTTCCTTCTGGCGCACGCCGAAGCGGTGTTCCTCGTCGATGATGACCAGGCCCAGGCGCTTGAACTTCACGTCCTTGGACAGGATCTTGTGGGTGCCGATGACGATGTCCACGCGGCCGTCGTTGATGCCCTCGATGGCCGTGGCGACTTCCTTGGCCGAGCGGAAGCGCGACAGTTCCACCACGCGCACCGGCCAGTCGGCGAAGCGGTCCGAGAAGGTCTGGGCGTGCTGTTCGGCCAGCAGCGTGGTCGGGCATAGCAGCGCGACCTGCTTGCCGTTGGCCACGGCCAGGAAGGCGGCGCGCAGCGCCACTTCGGTCTTGCCGAAGCCCACGTCGCCGCAGACCAGCCGGTCCATGGGCCGGCCCGAGGTCATGTCGGCGATCACCGCCTGGATGGCGGCGGCCTGGTCGGCGGTTTCCTCGAAGCCGAAGCCCTCGGCGAAGGCCTCGTAGTCGTTGAGCGGCAGCTTGAAGGCATAGCCTTCGCGCGCGGCCCGCTGCGCGTACAGGGCCAGCAGCTCGGCGGCGGTGTCGCGCACCTGCTTGGCGGCCTTGCGGCGGGCCTTGTCCCACTGGCCGGAGCCCAGCTGGTGCAGCGGCGCGGCCTCGGGATCGGCGCCGCTGTAGCGGGCGATCACGTGCAGCTGCGACACCGGCACGTACAGCGTGCTGCCGTTGGCGTACTCGAGATGCAGGAACTCCATCTCGCCTTCGCCCATGTCCATGTTGACCAGGCCGTGATAGCGGCCGATGCCGTGCTGGGCGTGCACCACCGGATCGCCGGCGCGCAGCTCGGACAGGTCGCGCACCATGGCTTCGACGTTGCTGGCGCGCTCCTGGTCGCGCTTGCCGCGCCGTCCTGTCGTGGCCAGTCCGGGGTACAGATCGTTCTCGGTCAGGAAGGCCAGGCCGGCGCCGGGCAGGCCGAAGCCCGCGGACAGCGGCGCGGCGGCGATGCCGAAGTGCGCGTCCGAGGACAGGAAGGCCTCGATGCTGTCGGGCTGGGCGTCGGGCGTGACGCCGAACTCGTTGAGCATCTGCACCAGCGTTTCGCGGCGGCCGGCGGAATCGGCGCACAGGAGCAGGCGGTTCTGGCGTCCCTGGACCAGCGCGCGCAGCTTGGCGACGGGATCCTCGGCGCGGCGCGCCACGCTGACGTCGGGCGCGGCGCGGAAATCGGGATGCGGCTGGCCGGCGGTGAGCGCCAGGCGGCGGAAATCTCTCAGCTTGCCGTGCAGCGCCTCCGGGTCCAGGAACAGCGCCGACGGCGGCAGCACCGGGCGCTCGCGGTCGCTCTTGAGAAAGCCGTACCGGCTGGCCGTATCCTGGCCGAAGCGCTGCATGGCATCGTCGATGTCGCCCACGGTGACGGTGACCGTGTCATCGGCCAGATAGTCGAACAGCGTCGCGGTCTCGTCGAAGAACAGCGGCAGGTAGTATTCGACGCCGGCGAAGGGAATGCCGTTGCCGATGTCCTTGTAGGGCAGGGCGCGCGAAGGGTCGCCTTCGAACACCTCGCGAAAGCGCGCGCGGAAGCGATTGCGGGCGTCCTCGTCCATGGGGAACTCGCGGCCCGGCAGCAGGCGCACTTCACCCACCGGATACAGGCTGCGCTGGGTATCGACGTCGAAGCTGCGGATGGTCTCGATCTCGTCGTCGAAGAGGTCCAGCCGGTAGGGCAGGACCGAGCCCATCGGGAACAGATCGATCAGCCCGCCGCGCAGACAGAACTCGCCAGGCGCGGTGACCTGGGTGACGTGGTTGTAGTTCGCCAGCGTCAGCTGCGCGCGCAGCGCGGCCTCGTCCAGCCGGTCCTTCTGCTTGAACGAGAAGGTGTAGGCGGCCAGGAAGGAGGGCGGCGCGAGTCGGTACAGGGCGGTGGTGACCGGCACCGTCAGTACGTCCACGGATTTCGTCATCAGCGCGTGCAGCGTGTGCAGGCGCTCGGAGATCAGGTCCTGGTGCGGCGAGAAGGCGTCATACGGCAGCGTTTCCCAGTCGGGCAGCTGGCGCACCGACAGGTTGGGCGCGAACAGCTGGATTTCCTCGGCCAGCCTCTGTGCCTCCAGCGGCTCGGCCGTCAGGATGACCAGCGGGCCGCCGGCCTGGCGTGCCAGGTCGGCCAGCAGCCAGGCGTCGCCCGAGCCGGGCGGGCGCGGCTGCGCATGGCGTGCGCCGGTTTTCAGTGCGGATAGCGTAGCGGCGGTCGCGGGCACGGGCGGCGCCGCCGTGGCGGAGGTAGGGGAGGCGGGCATCTGGCTGGAAGCGGACATCAGGCGGAAGATTATAAAATCTTCGCACCATGTCTGACTCAATCATCGCCATCGTGCCCGCCGCGGGCGTCGGCGCCCGCGCCAGCCGGCCCGGCCAGGACGCCGTGCCCAAGCAATACCGGCCGCTGGGCGGCCAACCCATGCTGCGGCTGGCGGTCAGCGCCCTGCTGGCCGACTCGCGCATCGCCCAGGTGCGCGTGGCGGTGACGCCCGGTGACGGCTGGGTCGACGACGCGCTCACCGGGCTGCCGCGCACCGTATGGCGCGCCTGCGGCGGCGCCACGCGCGCCGATACCGTGGCCGGCGCGCTGGCCGACAGCGGCGCGGCCGACGATACCTGGGTGCTGGTGCATGACGCGGCCCGGCCCGGCCTGCCGGCCGAGGCGCTGGCGCGGCTGATCGACGCCTGCCTGGCAGATCCGGTGGGCGGCCTGCTGGCCCTGCCGGTGGCGGACACGGTCAAGGGCGGCCACGAGCGCGTCGAGCGCACGCTGGACCGCAACGGCCTGTGGCTGGCCCAGACGCCGCAGATGTTCCGCGCCGGCGCGCTGCGCGACGCCCTGACGGCGGCGGCGGTGGCGGGCGTGGCGGTGACCGACGAGGCGTCGGCCATCGAGGCCGCGGGCTATGCGCCCAGGCTGGTGCCGGGTTCCCTGCGCAATTTCAAGGTGACCTGGCCGGACGATTTCGAACTGATGGAAAAATGGTTATGAGCATTCCTTTCCGCGTCGGCCAGGGCTTCGACGTGCACGCGCTGGTCGAAGGCCGGCCCCTCATCATCGGCGGCGTGACGATCCCGCACACGCAGGGGCTGCTGGGGCATTCCGACGCCGACGTGCTGCTGCACGCCGTGATCGACGCGCTGCTGGGCGCGGCCGGGCTGGGCGACATCGGACGCCACTTTCCCGACACCGATCCGGCCTTCAAGGGCGCCGACAGCCGCAAGCTGCTGCGCGAGGCCATGGCGCGCGTGCGCCAGGCCGGCTGGGCGCCGGTGAACATCGACGCCACCGTGCATGCGCAGGCGCCGAAGATCGGCCCGCACGCCGCGGCCATGGCGGCGAACATCGCGGCCGATACCGGCCTGGCCGTCACCGAGGTCAACATCAAGGCCAAGACCAACGAGGGACTGGGCTATCTGGGCCGCAAGGAAGGCATCGCGGCGACGGTCGTGGCGCTGCTGGCGCGGGTGGATGCGCAGGCGTAGCGGCACACGCGACAAGCGACATCCGCCACGGTTCCCGCATGGCGTTTGTTTTGATACATCTTTAACAAATGAATAAGCGGGCCGCATCAATCTGGAATATTCTGCGCTACTCAAATTTGACTACTTAGAGACTCCGGATGCGTCTACGCGGCATCGCTCTGCTTTCCATCGTGGGCGCTTTCAGCACGCCCGCCCTTGCCCAATACCAGCAGCAGCTCGGCCCGCTGGCCGGCGCGGTCCAGCAGCAGATGCTGCAGGGCTGGACCGCTGGCGTGGAGGATGGCTGGTTCACACTGAGCAACACTTCGACGCCGGGCAGCGAACAGACGCTGTACATGAACGTCGGGCCGGCGCCGGAGTCTGGCCGAGTGACCGATGTGAATGTGGTGGTCAAGTCGCCGAATCCCAAGGCTTCGATCGGCGTGGTGTTGAACAATCGCGCCAACAAGAGCCTGTGCCTGCTTGAACTGACGGCCGACAAGAACACGCTCCTGTTCTGCCTGCAGGGCGACAAGCGTCGCGACATCGCCTCGGTGCCGAATGTCGCCAAGCTGGATGGCTCCGACCGCATCCGCGTGGTCGAATTGCCTGGCGCGGCGCGCTTCATCGTCAACGGCCAGAAGATCGGCGATGTCAGGGACGAACCCGCGACCGGTTCGCAGATCGGCATCATGGCCTATGACGTCGGCACCTTCGGCATTGCCGACTTCGCCGTCACGGCGGGCGAGGCCGATGCCAAGCCGGCGCCGGCCGCGGGCGGCCTGCCCGCGCGCGGTGGTGGCGGCGGGAGTGGCGGCAGCGGTGGCGGCGCGGCGGGCAACCCGCCCAGGCAGCAAGGCGGCGCCGATTCGCCCTTGCGGGGCGAGGGCCCGTATCCGCGCTTTGGCGGCGACAACATGCGCATCGTGTCGGTGTACGTCGGCATCATGCGCAGCATCTTCCTGCACGAATTCGGCCACGCGCTGATCGGCGAACTGGAGCTGCCCTCGACCGGCGCCGAAGAGGACGCGGTCGACATCTACGCAGCGCTGAAGATCGTCGAGCCGACCATGTACCCGTCGGACAACCAGGATGTGAACACCATGGTCAAGGAGGGCGCGATCTACGCCGCCTTGCAGTGGTATTACAGCGGCAAGCTGGCCGAGAACCGCGGCGCGTCGTCCGGTTCGGCCTGGCAGGACGAGCACACGGGCGACCTGAAGCGCTTCCGCAACATGCTGTGCATCATGTACGGCGGCAACCCCGGCGTGTTCGAGTCCGTGACCAAGAGCGTCGGCCTGGAGGATCGCACCAAGGCGCGTTGCGCGGACGAGTTCAACAAGCAGAACCGCGCCTGGCACAAGATCCTGGCGCCGCATACCCGCGTGGGCACCTGGTCGCCCGAGGGCCTGCAGCCGGCCAACGCGCCCGGCGCGCCCGTGAACGTGGTGTTCGAGCCGTCGCGTCGCAAGATCGGCAACCTGTTCGCCGAGACGCTGGCCCAGCCGATCGGCGACAACATCAAGCTGCTGGGCCAGACCTATGTGCTGCCGCGGCCGGTGAACGTGGTCTTCAAGGACTGCGGCAAGCTGAACGCCTGGTACAGCCCGCGCGAAGGCTCGATCACGATGTGCTACGAGCTGATCGAGAACATCGCGGTGATGATTTCTGACATCGAGATGGGCACCGTCAACGGCGAGGTCGTGCCCAACAAGGGCGGCTCGGCGCCGGGCGCGCCGCAGCGGCAGCCGGGTCAAGGCCAAGGTCAAGGTCAAGGCCAAGGTCAAGGCCAAGGTCAAGGCCAAGGTCAAGGTCAAGGTCAAGGTCAAGGGCAGGGCCAGGGTCAAGGCCAGGGTCAAGGTCAAGGTCAAGGCCAGGGACAGCCGCCGGGTTCCATCGATGAACTCAAGGACATGGGCGTGCCGCCCACGACCATGCTGTTCACGGCGCCTTACAAGGGGCCGACGCCCAACAAGATCTATCGCGCGCAGATCATCACCACCGGGGATCTGGTGTCGCTGTTGAAGAAGGACAAGAACCTCATCCTCGTCGACACCAGCGGCTTGAAGGACACGCTGCCCATCGGCTATTCGCTGCCCGACGCCGGTTCGGACGGCAGCGTGACGGACGGCCTGCAAGCCGATCTGGATGCCTGGTTGATGAAGAAGACCGGTGGCAAGCGCGACCAGCCCATCGTGTTCCTGGGCGCGGGCATGAATGACCGCTCGTCCTACAACGCGGCGCTGCGCGCCGGCACGCTGGGCTGGACCGTCTACTGGTATCGCGGCGGCGTCGAGACCTGGGTGGCCTACGGCCTGCCGACTACCTCGACCATGCCGCCCAAGAACCAGTGATCCGTCGACGGCGCCGTGCGGCATCGGCGCAAGCGCAATAAAAAACCCGCCTGCATCATGC